>NZ_JASAUS010000017.1:0-91771 GCF_029953005.1 Bradyrhizobium sp. Mp27
GCTGAAGCTCTTGCCCGGGAAACAAACTCAAACTAACAGTCCCTTGTCCTGCCTCGCGGGTGGAGGAATTTGACTGACCACACCCGGAGGAATTTGAAGTGACCCGCGGGGTCACGATCGCCTGTCGCATGGGGGCCGCGCAATTCTCCTCCGTGTGCTTGCGCTGCGAAGCTGACCAACACCCTGGACAAGTCGGAAAAATTACTCTTGAGAGGAAGAATGCGCTACCGCACAGCGTCGAATTCCCGGCGTGTTGGTGCTTTCATTTAAGTGTACTCCCGACCACTCCCTTGCAGCGGATTCTAGTCCAGGTGCCTTGCGCGCAGATCTTGAAGGTCCTTTTTCAATGCCACAAGATCCAGCCCGCGAGGAAAAGTGAGGCGTCCAGAGCGGATCACGAGCCGGACGTACGGATAGCGCTCCTCGGCAAGCATTGGAGAACTGATTTTGTATTTGTGCCAATCTTCAACGATGTGTGCCTGTTGCTCGACGTTGTATGAGTCCCAGGAATCGCCCGGCGTGTACTCGTAGCCGGAACCGATTGTCTGCGCCCAGAAGGAGCGCGCCATCGTCCAGTTTGAATCGTTGAACGCCTGCCACACATGGGTCATTTCGTGCACGAAGAGGTCACAAATGCGACCGAAGTCGTCGCACAAGAGACCGAAGGTGGGGCTGGGCGATGCCAGGTTACTGAACGCGACACTGCCAAGATTGATGGCATAGCGCATGCTCGGGACCATGGGATTGCTTCCCCTGAAGAACGGTCCATCGTTCGTCCACGGTCTTCCGCCTGCTCCCAGGCCATTGGTAATCGCAATTGTCTCCCACGGCGGCAGCGTCGGGCCAAAAACGTTGCGCGCGAAATCCCGTTCGCTCACGTCTAGCACGCGCGCGAAGTCGGGTCGGCTTCCTTCACATTCCGGCGGGGTCGGAGTCGCTGGGGTGGGCGCAACCGGTGGAGTGGGCGCAATCGGCGGGGGAGGCGGCGTACCTGGCGGCAGATAGATGAATCCCCCTCGCCATCCACCTCTCCCGCCGGTTGTACCGGAGGAAAACGCGAAATTCTGGCGATCGGGCGACATCGCGCGGCAGCCTACATACTCGGCCAGGTACCAGTTCACCTGGCTTGTGGCTTGTTGGAAATCGCGCTGCTTGACGAGCTTGACGCCCGGAAAATTGAACTCGATGAGGTCCCAGGGGTCGATGCCGATCCGCTTGGCAAGGGATATCCAGGTCTCGCCTGCCGTCACCGCATGCCGGATTCCCGCGGGCGGTACATAGCTTTCGACGACGGGCTTCAACGGCCTTTCCTGGTTCGGCAATGTAAGACCTCCCCCGCTGATTCCTGCGGAACTACGCGTTCTCGCCACCAATACTTATTCGTCGCCGCGACCTCGGGGCGGTTCGATGGTTCCATTCATTCGGGCCACCAACGGGCAGTGGCAGATCGAAGAGCCTCATTCGTAGGTGGGAGGCATAGGCACGGAGCAATGTCGAACGAGGATATCCGCTTTATCGCCGGCCTTTTGACTTCGAGCCGAGCAGGTCATGCGTGCCGCTGATGCTCACGGTTCCGGAGCACTCGAAACCGCCGAAAAGTCCGCAGGAGCCGGTGACGGTAACGCGCAAGTCTTTGCGCTGTTACATGTCGACCGAAATGCCCACGCGCGAAAAGTCGTTCGCACTGTTCGGCAGGATCAGATCGATGTGCTCTGCGGCCCATTGCGGTATATGCTTGTTGCTCTTCCAGAACAGCTCATTGCCGGCGTGATGCACGAAGTTCGGCCCGACCGTAAGGGCGCCGTCCACGCCTTCGAATACGAAGCCTGTTTCGTCGATGTGCACGTTCACCCGATCAGGTGCTACGGCGAAATGCAGCGAGGTGATGTCCTGGGGCTGCGGGTCCTTGCCGAATTGCGAGCTGTAAGCATCGCTCCATTGTCCGCGGTCGCGCCCGAGCCCGAAGCCGTGGCGGCCCGGGAGATCCCGCGTTGAGAGCGGCCTGTCCGACAGCTTTGGGCGCCAGATCTCCCGAAACCCCTTGCCGATCGTTGCCGCCATCGACAGATCGAGGGCCCAATGCGATGCTTTCTCCGGGCTTTGCCCTTCGGCGAAGGCGTCGAATCCATCCGTCGTCTTGGCAATGCGCAGCTTCTTGATCAGCTCTTCCCAGTCCTTGGGCAGGAAGGTGACCCCGTCGAGCGTGGTCGTCGCGGCAGCGACACCATACTTCTCGAGCTGGTGTCGGATGTAGGGCTTCTCGTCATAAAGGCGCACATCCGGGTTGGGGCCGGCAAAATAATTCTTCAAATCGATTTGCGGCCGAAGCATGGTCAGGCGCGCCGCGATCTTCCGGTAAGTGTCGGTCGTCGTCGGATCGGTCGTCGTCATGGAGCGCACTCCGAGGCAATCCTTGCCCCAAATTGGTCTCACCCGGACGGGTTCGGGTTCAATGCCGGCTCGTTCGATCAAGCTGCCGCCCGACCCAGGTCGTTCGAATTCCTCTCGCGCCAGTGCAATGACTGTTTGAACCTGCTGATCGAAAACGGCGACCACTACGCAGGGGGTAGTGCAAGCGGCGAGGACGATCAGATGTCACTGCGGAGCAGGGTACTAGACATACTCAATGGGGCGGCGGTCGCACGCATTCGTTTCCGATTTCCGATCCGCGGCAGCCACGTGACGATTGCACCGCAAACGTTCCATCACGTCGCCCGCGCGATCCGGTTGGGGCAGGTCACCGTCAGACCTCCGACGGATCTCGCGGCAGGGGTTGCTGCACAATACAACGATGTCGCGAGAACCAGGGCGGACGGCACGGCGGTTGCGGCGAACACGCTGGAGGTCGTGTCGGCAGCGGGGCGGATGGACGAGGCCTATATCGTCCATGAGAGCCTGCATGCAGCCTACGATCTGTTGCGTACCGGCCTTGACGCCAATGCCGAGGAGGCGTCCGCTTATGTCTGCACGGCGCTCTATTGCCGCATGACTGGCCTGCCGCGGCCGCGCTGGGCCAACGGGCCGATTTACGCCAATGCCGCCGAGGTCGCCAAAACGTTGCTGTCGCAATACCAAAAGGGTGATCCTGGAATTCCCTGGGTCGGCGAGAGTGAATGGCGGATGCTGCGCGTCGGTGTAGGTTTACACCCGGTCTATACCAGCGGACCCGCGGGTATTCTCACTGGATGGCTGCTTGGCCAACAGTACACCCACGATGGTTGAGCGCTGGGGACCGCGTCCGCTTCAGGAAATGGCAGAGCTTCGGGCTTCTGTCCGCCACTCCCTCCACAGTGGCCGACGCACTTGAGCGCGTCACGCGACCAGCAGGCCCAGCTTGCCGACCATCGCAAGCGAGCGCTGAACGCTTTCTCGCGTTGACAGCAATAACGGCGCGGCAGGCTGCCCCGCACTATCCTTCTGGTCTATCCGGATGGTCGGGCCGAACTTTACGGCCATTTCGGCCGTGATCTGGTCGATGGTCCGCGCACCGTCGAGCAATTGCAGGAAATCCCTGGTCCGGTCGTCCTCCAACTGCACCGTTTGGTGGAGGAGGTTGGTGACGAGCGGACCCGTCTGCGCTTGTCTTCGCGCGAGCAGGCTCGCCTGCGGATGCGTGGTAGCTTCCTTCAACAAAAAGGGACGCGACAACAGGAACGAAACCTCGCCGCTGCAAACCAGGATGAACATCGCCTCAGTCAACACCTTTTGATCATCATCTGCCTGCCGGTCGCCCAGCAGCGCGCGGGCCCCATCGAGCAGCTCGTCGAATGATAGTGCTCGCGGCCAGGCCCGGCCGAGACATAGATGCGCGGCCTTCAAGAGCGGATTGGTTACCGTAACCCTGCTGCCGTCCTGGTTCTCGAATTCCATCGCGGAATCGTCGGTCACGCAGGCGTCGGGGTCGACCGGGTTGGTCGTGCTCAGCAAATGGAACCTGGTGACGAAATCGAGGTCGACCTGGCGGAATAGCGAAATGCTGTCGTGGCAGAGCAAGGTGCGCCGAAAGCCGTTGCCGTCGATGAAGTCCTGATATTGATCGCGCGCCATGAACTCACTTTCCGGGAAGCGCTGCAGCGTCGCGCGAACCTCCTCGGAATAGCCGGCAAGATAGCGTCGTGAAAAATCAGCGTCGCCCAGATATTGCAGGCCATGGCGGCTTGCGTCCTCGGTGACCTCATGCAGCAGGAACGCCTCGGCGCCATCATCGAGATCGTCGTGAAACAGGAGCTCGTCGGGGGACTTGAGGACGCGGTTGTACTGGTCGCGCATCACTGCGCCGTGTACAGAGTTGGCCTTCGAGCCGTCGCTCAGGAACTTCAGGATCGCGCGGGCCTGTCCGACCTTCTCCTTCATGCCGGTGAGACGGCGGGTGTGATACCGCATCATGTCGCGGACCATGTCGCGAAGATGCGAGAACGGGTGCGCATTGTAGCTGACGTAGCAGACGCCGCGGGGAGCCAGGTTCTGCTTGAAGATCATCATCATCTTCTCGCGCACCGCCGGCGGCACCCAGGAATACACGCCGTGCGCTAAGATGTAGTCGAACTCCCCGAAGCCTGCGTCGACATTCATGATGTCGCAATGGAGGAGCTTGATGTTGCTCAGGCCCAATGTGGTGATATTTCGCTGGCCGCGCTCGATCGTCACGCCGCTCAGGTCGACACCGACGAATTCGCTGTTTGGATATTGAAAGGCCATCGGCAACAGGTTGCCGCCAACGCCGCAGCCAAGCTCCAGCACCCGGCAACGCTCCACCGGCGCCGACTGCATGCCGTAAACGGCGGCAATGGTAGCAAGATGGTTCGGATGAGTGAGCCCGTAGACGTGGCCGGGGTAGTAGACCTCGTCGTATGGCGTGGGACCAGTGTTCGGGTGGCGATGCTCGGTTTGAATGTTCATCGTCCTCAATTCCACGAATAGGCGAACTTGTCGTTCTCGATCGAGACCCGCGCTTGCTTGATTTCTTCCTTGGCAAGCGACTTGCTGAGGAACTCGCGCGACAGCTCCGGGAGCAGGGTGTTGGTGATGATGTTGTCGATCATTCGCCCGCCGGAATCCGGGTCGTTACAACGTGACACTATGTGCTCCACGACCGCGTCATCGTAGTCGAACGACGCGTTATGATTGTCGCGGAGGCGTCGTCCGATCCGGTCGAGCTGCAACCGAACGATCCCGGTGAGCATCTCGTCGGACAGCGGGAAGTACGGTATCGAGACGATGCGTCCGAGCAGCGCTGCGGGAAACACCTTCAGCAATTCCGGCCTCAACATCTTGGCGAGCTCTTCCGGCTCGCTGCGATACTTTGGATCGCGCGAGAGGCCCATGATCAGATCGGTGCCGACGTTGGTGGTAAGGATGATCAAGGTGTTCTTGAAGTCGATCCGCCGCCCGTTGCCGTCCTCCATGGTTCCCTTGTCGAACACCTGAAAGAAGATCTCGTGGACGTCGGGATGAGCTTTCTCCACCTCGTCGAGCAGGATGACGCTGTAGGGCTTGCGCCGGACAGCCTCGGTGAGCCGTCCACCTTCGCCATAGCCGACATAGCCGGGAGGTGCACCCTTCAAGGTCGATACGGTGTGCGCTTCCTGGAACTCCGACATGTTGATCGTGATCATGTTCTGCTCGCCGCCGTAAAGGGTCTCGGCAAGCGCCAGGGCGGTTTCGGTCTTGCCCACGCCGGATGGACCAGCCAGCATGAACACGCCGATCGGCTTCGACGGGTTGTCCAGCTTGGCGCGGCTGGTCTCGATTCGCTTGGCGATCATCGTCAGCCCATGAGACTGGCCGACGACGCGGCGGTTGAGGATCTCCGGTAGCTTCAGCACGGTTTCGATCTCGTCGCGCATCATCCGGCCGACCGGGATGCCGGTCCAGTCAGAGACAACGGACGCCACCGATTGCTGGTCTACATGGGCATAGACCATCCGCTTCTCCGGATGGATGCTCTCAAGTGTGTCGAACTTGCCGCGCAACTCCGCGCGCCTGACAGCCGGATCTTCGCCTTCTTTGGGCTGGGACAGAATCTCTCGGATGCTGCGGATGTCCTTGACGAGTTCCTGCTCTGCGGCCCAATCGGCTTCGAGGTTCGTCAGCTTGTCCTTCAGTGCCGCAATGTCGTTGTCGATCGCCGTGATGCGGTCGCTGTCCTTAAGCCCAAGATCGCTGTCGCTGACGAGTGCCGATTTCTCAGCTTCACGAGCGGTAATCGCAACGCGTACATCCTCGATCAGGGCTGGCGTCGCGCTCTGGCTGATAGCCACGCGCGCTGAGGCGGTATCAAGCAAGCTGACCGCCTTGTCCGGCAACTGCCGTGAAGGAATGTAGCGGTGGGACAGGTTGACCGCTGCGACGATCGCAGCATCGGAGATGCGAACGCCGTGGTGCTTTTCCATCGGACCGAGAAGTCCGCGCAGCATGATGCAGCAGGTCTCCACTTCCGGTTCATCGATCTGGATCGGCTGGAAGCGTCGTGTGAGCGCGGGGTCTTTCTCGATATACTGGCGATATTCTGCCCATGTGGTGGCGGCGATCGTGCGCAGCGTGCCACGGGCGAGAGGAGGTTTCAGGAGATTGGCCGCATCACCGGTGCCGGCCGCGCCGCCGGCGCCGATCAGTGTGTGGGCTTCATCGATGAACAGTATGATGGGGGTGGGCGAGCTCTGGACCTCGTCGATCACCGAGCGCAAGCGCTGCTCAAACTCACCCTTCATGGAAGCACCGGCCTGCATCAGGCCGATGTCGAGCGCACAAAGCCTTACACCGCGGAGCGGTGGCGGCACGTCGCCGGCGGCGATTCGCTGGGCGAATCCCTCGACAACTGCGGTCTTGCCGACGCCGGCCTCGCCGGTAAGAATTGGATTGTTCTGCCGCCGTCGCATCAACACGTCGATCAGTTGGCGGATTTCTTCGTCCCGGCCGAGGATCGGATCCATCTCACCGGATTTGGCCTTGGCGGTGAGATCCTGAGAGAACCGGTCGAGCGGCGTCGTCCCCTTGGGACCCGCTTGGGCCGCGCCTTCCGTGCCTGCGCCGACCAGGCCCGAACCGTCCATCGGCCGCATGGTCTCCTCGTCGGAGCCGGCCCAGACGTTGCGGCGCTCCGCGGCGAGTGCGTCGACGTTGACCTTGGCGAATTCCTGCGAGAGGTTGTTCAGCGTGCGACGAATATCGTTCGATTTCAGGCCCGCCACGAGCAGATGACCGGTGCGGATCTGGGTTTCGCCAAAGAAGAGCGTGGCATAATGCCAGCCCCGATCGAGCAGATCGATAACCGGATTGGCGACGCCCGGCATGTCGGTTTCGTTCTTACGAAAGCCATTGATCACGCCGGCAAGGTCCGACAACAAGCGCGCCCGGTCGAGCTTGTAATGATCGACCGAGAGGCTGAGATCGTTGCGTTCCTGCTGCAGGATATGAAACAGCCAGTGCGCAAGCTCGACGTTGCGATTGCCGGCGCTCTTCGCGTGGCGCAGGGCCTGTATGAAGGCATCATAGCCGGCCCGGTTCAGCTTGCCCGTTACAGCCTCAATGCTGATGTCGGTCACGGCGGATCCTCCTGCTTAATTCATCCGCGGATGCCTGGCATCAAGCGGAAATTTCATCGAATCCCATAGCTTTAGGCAATCGGCGCCACGGATAGGTTCAAATCGCCGGGGCATCGGCTGCGGCGGCCCGACGGGCGCTCAAGCGCTCGCCGAGCTGAAAGCGGGCATCGCGGCGATATTCTTCCGTGGAAGTCCAGTTCGGCGAGACCCAGGTGGTCCATCCAAGTCGTCCGCTCTGTCCGAGCCTGACCGGGACGACCTCTCCCGCCGGAATGGCGAGCTCTACCTCCCATTCCAATTCGTCGCCGATATAGAAGAACACGGCGTCCGCCAGAGGCTCCGACAAGTTGCGCGCTTCGGTCGGCAAGAACTGCTCGTACTGGGTGAAATTCTTGACAAAGACCCGCACCCTGATCTTGTCCTCGACGCTGAATACGCGTGAGCCCAGAAGCGCGTCCCGGCCGAGCCTGGCATGGGTTCCGCCGAGCCGGCTGCAATGACTTGGGTCGAATGACAGCCAGGTCCCGACAAATTCGTCGATCTCGACCTTGACGTCGAACAGCCCCTGCAGGAACCGCGTCAACCGCGACGCACACTTCGCTCTGGGGGAGATCAGTCCGGCAAAGCTGAGCTTCGCCATGTCCGGTACGGTGTCTCGATCAGCGAAAACGTCGGAGCCGAGGCCGGCGAAGGAGCCGACATAGGCGATGAAACGATCATCCGCCGGACGGTCGTGCTGAGCGATCGGCCGCGCATCGGCCCAGGCGCGAAAGAAGAGTTGCAGAAAGCGTCCGTTGAGCAGATCGAGAAAGCGCGGGAAGGCGTCATCCCGCATCAGCCACCAACTGAGGCTTTCGTCGGTGGTGGCAAGCGGCAGCGCGCCCTGCGGCCCCAGGAGACCGAGAAATTTGACGAGTATCCTGAGCCGGCCACCCACGTCGTCGACGGCCGCAAGGTTGGAGGCGGGGAACTCCAGATAAGGCACTTGACCGAGGTCGATATACTCCTCGCGGCGTGCAGCGCTGTCACCGATCCGCGGTCGATCCGAGTTGGCGCGCTCGAGCTGGCGCAGCGTATTGAAGAAATCGAACCGCCAGGGCTCCGCCTTCATCTGGTCGATCAGCGTCATAGAGGTCTCCGCGTGCCCATGCGCGGCGGCCAACGCATGATCTCGCCGCGCTCCGGCGTCGAGACGACCGTCTGTGTGAAGGTATTGAAGCCCGAATAGTCGGCGAAGAAGCGCTCCAGCACGGCTCCGAGCAAGAATACGCCGCTGCCCTCGAATGCCTTCTCGTCGAGCGTGATCGTAATCTCCAGGCCGCGCGCTGCGCCGCTGCCGGTGCGCTCGCGCACCCGCCGTACGACGGGCCGGCTTTCTATGCTGCGCACGCCGCGGATCTTGCGTTCCGTGGCGTCGTCGAACTGGTCGGCGAACAAGGACAGCATTTCGCGCAGGGCTCCGGCGTTCTTGCCGCCACCGCGCTCGACGAGGCCAAGATAGTTCAGGCTCAGCATGTTGATCAGCCGCCAGCTGACGATTCCGCTGTTCGCGATCTCGCTGCGGCTGCGCATCTGGGCCACGATCGGTTCGCGTGGTCGGGTGGGACCAGCGACGCACATCAGATCAAGGGAAGTATCGTCCAGCAGGCGGAAGTCGGCGCCGCCCTGGCCGACCGGCAAGTGTTCCGTGAGATGCCGGTTGGAGCACAACGCCCGTACGCTGAGTTCGGCGACCGCACCTTCGCCGCTAAGTTCACCGGGCTCCAGCAGAGACAGGAACATGTCCGTCCCGGTGTAGTCCGAGGATGCGCCGTACGTCTTTTCTCCCACTGTGCGGCGCCGGGGCAACCGTCGAACGGTGAAATAGAGCCCCTCGACCGATCCGCTGGTCCGGTCGACGGCTGCCGAATACAGCGGGCGCACCGGCCGCTTGTCCTTGTCGGCCGGAAAGTGCGCGTAGACTTCGAGCACCTGGTGCGGTTCGTATTCCAGATAGCGGCTGCGATCGGGCACCACATGATACTCGTGCGTATTCGATTTGACCGGGATGCGATCGCTCGTCTTCTCGAACAGGTTGATCGCCGGCGCGGTATAGAGCCTGAAGGTATCGGGACGCACTGCGGCGGCAAGGCGTGAATTGTGTTCATCGAAAGCGAAGACGATATCGATCGATTTGCTGCGCAGCCGTGGCATCACGCTGCGAAGTCCCGTCAGGTTGAAGCCGAGGAACTTGCGTGGAAACATGAAATATTCCCGCAGCAGCTCCGAGCCGCGAAAGACCCGGTTGTCGTTGGGAAACAGCGACTCGTCCTCGTCGAAACCAATCTGCTGCACGCAATCATGGGGCGCACGAGTCACCACCGGATCGCCGAAATCATCGAGATGCCGGAAGTAGACGCCCCTGCAGTTCGAGATCAATTGCTCGTAAAGCGCAATGGCATCGGATTCCGCGCCTGAAAGGTAGATCGGAAGCTCGCTCGTGCGGCAGCCTGCAAACCAGGTTTCCGGCTTGGTCCTAGCCTCTGCGTCCGGCAGCTCCTCATCGAGCCGGGCCGCGGTACGGTGGGTCAACGACAGCTTGAGCCCGGCGATGACGTCGCCGCCGACGGGAATTCCGAGCGCCTGCAGCGCGCCTGCAGTCGAGAAGTATTCGGCGCCGGTGACGTCAAATGGCCAAAGAGCGATATCGCGGCAAAGTCGAAATCGGCAGGAAAGACTTCGTTCTCTCTCGCGATAGGTGGCATCGAAGTAGGCGCCGCGCGCGATCTTCCTGCCATCGCGTAGCGCTGGGTCGGCATAGGGGGGGCGTGCCGTGACCAGCATGGCCGACGGAGTCGGGGCAAGGTAATTCGGAACCAGTTGCTCGAGCAGGTTTGCAGTGAATTCCGGGAATTCGTGCTTGAGCTTGAGCTGAACGCGAGCGGCGAGAAATGCGGCACCTTCCAGCAATCCTGAGATCATGGGATCCGAGCGATCCCGGATCAGCCCACCGAGGCGTTCTGCGATGCCGGGATACTCTTCGGCGAAAACCCCGGCCTGCTCGTAGAGCAGTGACAGTTCACGATTGTAAAAATCCAGGAATTCGCGGTTCATGCTAAAGTCGGTTGATCTGGATATCGCCGCTGTCGAGGTCGACGTCGGCGACGAACTCCACGGGGACGTTGAGCGGCTCGGCCTTCAGGTCGGCGTGAACGATGAAGCGCAGCTTGAGTTGCTCGGGGCCGACCGAGCCGTCGCGTCGGACCCGGATGGTGTTGCGATCGAGCCTCGGTTCATAAGTCGTGAGCGTCGCGCGCAACGCGTCGGTAAGCTCGTCGTCGGCGACCTCGTCGATCGAACGGTGGGCAATATCAGGGAAGCCAAAGTTCAGGATTGAGGTTCGGACGCAATCGCGGCCGTCCAGGTCCAGGGTCGATTCCAGGGCAATGGTATTGAGGAGCGTTTCGAGGTCATGGGAGACCTCGCGCCGGAGCAACGTTTCCGAGATTGGAAATCGGCCCGCGCTCCGCCGCCCTGCAATGACCCGCTCGCCGGACTCATCGCGCAGATTGAGCTTCTTGCGTGCGTCGCGCGCCTCATGGGCTGAGCGAAATGCCAGCATCAATGGGGGAGAGAGCCGATCCTTCTTTGGTGCAATGGTCATTCACGGTCCCCATGACGCCCAACTCGCATGCAATCTCGGGGGGCGCTCGTTGGTGCCCGACTTGACGTCGCCCAGCAGGCTTTCGGGCCCGCAACCGGGCCGGACGAGAGGTGCGATCAAAATCGCACCGCTTGGCGCCGGTTCGCCATTCGCAACCGGCGCCAGGCGAGGGGCCGACAATCAGGCCCATTCCTTGTTGGCAGGAACATCCCAGCCAAATGTCGGCGAGGCTCCGGCGCCGCCCTTCTCCGTCTGGGTCTTGTAGATCATCTTGACCTTCGCGAAGTTCAGACTCACGTTTTCGGTAAGGCGATCTTCGCCGTGCGATCCGCCTGTCGATACGCTGGTCACGAGAACCTGCTTCATCTCGATCTTGAGATATTCCAGCGGGTTTTCGCCGGCCTTGCGGACCGTCAGGATCGCGCTGTCGATATGCTTGCCGTTTGCGCAGACCTTGAAAAGTTCCGGCGTGGCCTTGTCAACGAAGTGCGTGAAGTGAAGATCCTGCACGCTGACCTTGCCGGCGCCGCCGCCCGATCCGCTGTGGAAGGTACCGGTCTGGCTCTCGCCAAACGACCAGCTCAAAATATCGATTTCGTCTTTGTGCTTGTCGTCCAGCGACTCGCCCTTGATCGGATCGAGTTTCAGGAAGATGTCGACAGCCATAGCATGGTCCTCTCAAATTTCTGTGTGTACGGTTGCGATGCTGCAGCGTCAGGAGCTGGGACCTGGCAGGCGTGAAACCAGACTGAGGCCGACATCCATCGCTTCCAATTGAAAGTGCGGACGAAGAAAGAAGCGCGCGTTGTAATATCCCGGGTTCTCCTCGTTTGCTATGACCTCTACCTTCGCAGCGGCCAGCGGCTTGCGCGCTTTCTGAGCTTCTGACGATAGGGCTGGGTTGGCATCAACGTACTCGTTGATCCAGGTTTGTAGCCAGACCGTCAGCTCATCCTTCTCCTTCATGGATCCGATCTTGTCGCGAACCATGCACTTCAGATAGTGCGCAAAGCGAGACACTGCGAACATGTAGGGCAGACGTGACGACAGGTTGTCGGACGCGGTTGCATCCACGCCCTTCTCGCCGAAATATTTCTTCGGCTTGTAAAGTGACTGGGCGCCGATGAAGGCGGCCTTGTCGGTGTTCTTGCGATGGATCAGCGGGATGAGGCCCGCCTTTGCAAGTTCGTGCTCGCGGCGATCGCTGATGGCGATCTCGGTCGGGCATTTCAGATCGACGCCACCGTCGTCGGTCGGGAATGTGTGCGTCGGCAGATTGATGACCTCGCCGCCGGACTGCACACCGCGGATGCGCGTGCACCAGCCGAACTCCTTGAAGGCGCGGTTGATGTTGACCGCCATCGCATAGGCGGCGTTGATCCAGCCGTATTTGTCGCCGGTGTGCCCGTCTGTCTCCTCCTCGAAGGCGAACTCCTCCACAGGCTCCGATTTCGCGCCGTAGGGGAGGCGACCCAGCGCGCGCGGCATGCACAGGCCGAGATAACGCGAGTCGTCCTGGTCGCGCAGTCCCTTCCATGCGGCATATTCCGGCGTGTCGAACACCTTGCCGATATCGCGAGGGTTGGACAATTCGGTCCACGAGTCCATTCCCATCAGCGTCGGCTCGGCGCCGCTGAAGAAGGGGGCGTGTGCGGCGCCGGCGATCTTGCTGAGATCGCGCAGCAACTGCACGTCGGTGGGGAGGTGGCTGAAATAGTAGTCGCCGATAAGGCAGCCGAACGGCTCGCCGCCCAACTGGCCGAACTCGTATTCGTAGATCTGCTTGAACAATGGGCTCTGGTCCCAGCGCGCATCGGGGTAAAGCCGCAGATTACGATACAGCTCGTTCTTCGAGACGTTCATGACCCGGATCTTGAGGTTGGCGTCGGTCTCCGAGTTGAAGACGAGGTAGTGGAGACCCCGCCAGGTACTTTCGATCGCCTGGAATTCGGGTGCGTGAATGATCTCGTTCATCTGCGCGGTCAGCTTCTGGTCGATCCGCGCAATCATCTCCTCGATAGTGTCGAGCACGTCCGACTTGATGACGCTCGAGTCCTTCAATGCCTCTTGAACGAGCGTGGATACCGCGTTGTCGACCTCGGTCGCTGCGCGTTCGGTGCGCGGTTTGAAGCTTTGCTTCAGCAGCGTGGCAAACTCGTCAGCTTCGACGGTCTTGACCTGGGTGGTGCTCTCTTTGTGAACAGCTTCTTTTGCCATGGTCCCCGTTCCTTCCTTAGCTCTCGGTGCCAGGTTCGGTCGACTGGCTGATCGCGCGTTCCCGAAGCGCTGCCATCAGCTGAGGATCGGCCAGAAGTTTTTTCAGCTGGTCCTCGGCGGCTACCTTGCCATCCATGTAGCGCAGCAGGTTGGCAAGTTGTTCGCGCGCCTCGAGCAGCTTGGCTGTAGCGGGCACCTGGCGGGCGACGGCTACGGGCGTGAAGTCGGCCATCTTGTTGAAGCGCAGATTGACCGACAGTTTTTCGTCTGATCCGTCGCTGAGACGATTGGCGACGCGCGCCGTCACGCCGGGCTGGATTGCCGCCATGCGACTGTCGAAATTGTCCATGTCGAACTCGAGGAATTTGCGCTCCTCGACCTTCGCCTTCTCGACGCCGGGGTTATTGCCGGAAAGGTCAGAGAGGACGCCCATGACGAACGGCAGTTCGATCAGCCGCTCGGCGTCGTAAGGATCTTCGTATGTGATGTGCACGCGTGGTGCGCGATTTCGACGAATGAATTTTTGACCGCTATCTGTAGCCATGGTTCCCTCACTACGAAATCGCTTTAGACGTCGAATTTGCGCGACGCAGATCGGCTAGGGGACTTCAAGTTGCTGCGGTCGGCAAACATCCTTGTGTCCATTTAGTGCCCTCGAGCGAAAGCTGGGTTCAATGCGATCTGTCGATTGTTTTAAGGGCTCCCTCAGGAAGAACATCATCCAAAAGGCTGAGAAAATCTCGTTGCGCGAGGTCGCGCGCGCGATCTGCCAAAAAGGGGATGGGGCTGGACGGCTCTGCGGTTCGGAAAAACGACGCCACCTTCGCCAGCAGGCCCAAGGCTTGCGCTCTGCTTTCCACTGAAAATACAATATCTTGAGTGCTGTTCTCTGTCGTCGATGAGAGCGACGTGGCGAGTTCCGCCATCCGTTCGATCGGTAGGTCGAAGACCTTGTCGCGCCCGATGTTGATCGCAGCGCTCTCCACGTGCGCAGGCATCAGCATCCGCATAACTTCAATAAATGACTTGCCGACCATCTCCTGCGCTTGACGCACCAGCAACAATGCCGGGTTGGACGGTTCCATTCGGGCAAAATAGTCTGCCACCGCTGCAAGCGCTGCAGATGCCTGTGCGGATGAAGTCACCACCCCGGTCGTTTCTGACGGCGCCTGTGTATCGACAGGACCGACATCTTCCGCGGTTGCGGCGATCGCGGCCGGATCGCGCAACGCGACAAGACCCGCAAGCCAGGCAGCCATGCCGTTAACCAAGCCAGAGAGCCTGTCGAGGCTGATCGGTTGCCCCGCGTTCAACTTTTCGTGCCAGGTTTGCTTGATACCCGCGATTTCAGCAGCGACCGAGGAGCACCGCCCGCTGGCTGCCTTGAGAGTGTCGAGATCTGTCTCGCTGACGATGCGCTCGATGGCCGCCAGATCAGGCCCATCGGCGTCGGCGTCGCCGGCGGGAATTTCGCCGTGAGCGATTTGATAGGCACGGTAGTTGAGGTTGCCGTGTCTGCGGTTCTCGATCAGGGGAAGGAACTGGAGCGGGTTGATCACGGTCGGGAATACGTCGATTGCCTCGACCGTGACGGCGCGAAGTGCGTAGTCGCCGTCCTCGCCCTTCGGATGCACCGCTTCCCACTGCTCGCGCAGCAGCAGGTTGGTCGCCTTCAGGCAGCAGAGAAAGCCGTCGAGATCGCGGTTGAGGATTGAAAACTTGGCCAGCAGCAGGTTCAGACGTAGATCGCGGGTACGCGCCAGAAGGGGCTGCGCGGCGGCAAACTGGCCGGCAAAATCGACTGCCTTTGGATCGAAGCGTCCACGCTCTCCGTTGGCATTGACGACCTCGAAGAACGACATCGGTAGCAGCGATTCCGCACCTGCGAAGAAGTTCAGATATTGGACGTCTCCGATGGCGTCGAGATCCGGCCCGCAGGGATCGTCAGCGGCAATGGGCTGCGTCAGGGAGGTGACGTCAAGCATATGCGGACCGTCCATCTGCTCGATCACGGCCCCGCTGCCGAGCCCGTGGCGACTAGGGGATCGCGCGGGGGCGCATGATCCGGAATCTATACCTATGGGTCAGATGCCTGCCGACCTTGGTTCATTCCCGAAGATCATGCCATTTTCGCGTGAACCGGCAAGCTCTTGGAGCCGACTACTTGATGGCCCGGGGTGGTTCTTTGACGCCCGTTGTGGAACGTCAGGAGGCCCAGCCCTGGGGCGGGCTTGCCGGCACAGCCGGTGGCGCGCAGGATTTCCGTCGTTCTTGCATAACGTCTGATCAGCTTTTTGCAGCGGGTCATTCGATCGAAGGAGGGAGTTTAAGCCCACATGGGCCAGCTTACTCAGGATACCCGCCTCTGCGAACTCAAGACGCCTCTTGGCAAGGACGTTTTGGTTTTTGCCGGATTCGAAGGCTCGGAAGGTCTCGGCGAACTGTTCGAGTATCGCATCGAGTGTCTCAGTGAGGATGCCGACCTCGACTTCGACCGCGCTATCGGTCAGCAGTGCACGCTGACCATAAAGCTGCATGAAAAGGAGCGCGAGTTCAGCGGCATTCTGACGGAGGCCCAGTGGCTCGGGGTGAAGAACGACTATTTCAGCTACCGGATCGTGCTGAGGCCCTGGTTATGGCTGTTGTCGCGGACCACCGATTGCCGGATCTTTCAGGACAAGAAGGCGCCCGACATCATCAAAGAGGTCTTCAATGAACGCGGCTTCACCGACTATGAATCCAAACTGACCGAAGAGGGTTCTTGTCCGAAGCTCGAATATTGCGTTCAGTACCGCGAGACCGACATGAACTTCGTGTGCCGGCTGATGGAGCAGCACGGCATCTACTACTTCTTCAAGCATGAGGGCGGCAAGCACACGCTGGTGTTGGCGGACTCCAAATCGTCGCACAGTCCGATCAATGGTCTTGCTACGATTCCCTACATCCCGCTGGCGGGTGCCGACCGGCGAGGCGAGCAGCACATCTATGAATGGGTATCGGAGCGACGATTTCGTACCGGCAAGATCGAACTCAACGACTACAATTATCAGAAGCCCAACGCTCAGATGATCAGCGACGCCAAGGGCTCCGAGCACTACACTCGGTCGGAGATGGAGTTTTACGACTATCCCGGGAAGTTCAAGGAGAAATCCGACGGCGAGCGCTACGCGAAGATCCAGCTCCAGGCAGAGCAAGCGATGGATCGGCGTCGCCGCGGCAATGGCGACGCCGTCAACCTATTCCCCGGTGGGCTGACGAAGCTCGAAAAGCACTCCAAGGACTCGCAGAACGTCGAATACCTCGTGGTGCGAGCTGTGCACTCGTTCTCGATCGAATCCTATCGCACCGGCGGTCCGAGCGACGCAGGGCAACACGTCTATTTCGGCAGCTACGAGTTCTTGCCGAGTGATCGGCCGTTTCGAGCGCTGATGATGACGCCGAAGCCAAGAATCAACGGCATCCAGACGGCCAAGGTGGTGACCAAAGACGATAATTCGAGCGAGGAAATCGACGTCGAGTCCCTGGGCGAAATCTATGTCCGCTTTTTCTGGGATCGGAAGAAGAAGCGGTCGTGCCGGTTGCGCGTGGCTCAGGTTTGGTCCGGCAAGCGCTGGGGCGGTCAGATCATCCCGCGCGTCGGACAGGAAGTCGTTATCGAATTCCTGGAGGGGGATCCGGACCGGCCCCTGGTGATCGGCACCGTGTACAACGACGAATACAAGCTACCCTACGATCTGCCGTCGAAGAAGACGATTGCGGGATTGAAGTCGGACTCCACCAAAGGTGGCGGCGGCTTCAACGAGTGGAGCTTCGAGGACAAGAAGGGATCCGAGAAGATCACGGTGCATGCCGAGAAGGACCACGACGTAACGGTCCGCGACACCGAGACACGTACCATCGGCGAAGCTGCATTTGGCGGCGACACGCGCAGCACCACGCTCAAGAACGGCAATGATAAACTCGATATCCAGTTGGGTGGTCAGCACATCACTTTGGCCATGGACCAGTCTGTCAATGCAGGCATCAGCATCACGCTCATGGCTAATGCCAACATCACCCTACAGGTGGGTCCTAGTCAGATCATTCTGACCCCGGCGGGCATCGTCATCAACGCGCCGACGATCGCCATGACGGCGCAGGCCGGCATGGCGCTTGCTGCCGGTGGTCCGCTGGTCGCCCACGGTACTCCAACCCTTGTTGGTTGACGGTCATGGGACAAGTTCGGTTCGGTACGGTTCAGGATCTGTTTCAGGCCTATCCCTTGGCGCGTTATGATGTCGGCAAAGCCGACGCTGACAAGCCTTCGCTGGACTTCCTTCAGGAGGCCGCCGATGCGCGGAATTGGCACCCGGCCGTGTCTTACTGCGCCTATCTGCTTCCCAGGCGCGTGGCAGTTGCCTGGGGATGTCGCTCTCTGCGACTGATGTTCGACCATTTCGACGCCAGCGATACCAGGTCGCTCAATATTGTGGAGACCTGGGTCCGGCAACCGGACGAGCAGTCCCGGAACAAGGCGCTGGCTGTCGGCAATGCCAATGATCCTGAGCAGCCAGCGACATGGCTGGCGCTGGCGGCCGGCTGGTCTGGCGGAAGCGTGGTTCCCCCGGAGTTTGCGCCCCTGGAAGCTAAGCCAGATCAGGCCGCGCGGGCGGTGCGTGCAGCACTGCTGATCGGCCTCTGCCGGCTCCCCCGTGACTCCCGGGACCGGATAATGACGTCATGCCTAGAGGATGGTATTCAATTGGCACGCGGCGAACCGCGCCCTCCGCGCTAACGAGACGATGTGATGGTGCTTCGCTTTAATATCGAGAACGAGCCGAACCTTCCGGATGGCGGACCTGTGTCGTTTACGGTCACCGGCAGGCGTTCAGTCGATATTGGCCGGGACCGTCACCTTGACTGGACGCTGCCGGATCCGGCGCCGACGATTTCCGGAAAACATTGCGAGGTGCACTTTCGCGACGGTGGCTATTGGCTGCACGACGTTTCGACCAACGGCACCTTCCTCAATGGTGCCGACCAGCGCATGCGGGGGCCGCACCGCTTGCGCGACGGTGACCGGCTCACGATCGGCCACTACATCATCGGAGTTTCGCTGGAGAATGAGGCTGGCGGGCGCAGCCCAAACCAGGAGGCGCAACTGCGCGAACCCTCGGTCCAGCAACATGCCGACTACGGAGAGCTTTGGGCAGCCGATCGTGACATTCCGCCGCCGATCGATCCGCAACTGTTGAAGAAGCCACGCGAGGCTGCGCGGCCCGTCAATCCGGGGTTCCTGGATTGGGCGGCGAGCGTCCCGGCACCGGGTGTAGACCCGTTCCGACGGTCACAGCCGGCGTCTCCATACCAACCGTCCGAGCAGGGCGACGACATGAACTGGGCAGTCGGTCCGGCCAACGCGCCGAAACCGCAAGTCGAGCGCCCGCCCGTCATGCCGACCCCACGCCGGCCGTCGGTATGGATCGATGATGAACCAGCCGCTGCCCAGCCGCCAGCATCGCCATCGCGCCCGGCGCAAGCGGCAGACGAGGGACCTGTCACGGCCAAGCCAGTCGGCGGTACCGAGTTCGCGCGACTGGTGGCGCGCGCTGCAGGATTGCCGGACAATTTCTTTGCCAGCAAGTCCGATGCCGAACTCGCCGAACAGCTTGGCGTCATCTTGCGTATGACCGTAGATAATCTGATGGCGCTGCTGCAGGCGCGGACCCAAGCCAAGCAGCTGACCCGTAGCACCAGCCAAACCACCGTCCAAGCCCTCGAAAATAATCCGCTGAAGTTTTCGCCGACCTCGGAAGAAGCGATGCGCATTCTCTTTGGGCCGCCGACGCGCAGCTACCTCGACGCTCAGCGCGCCTTTGCACAGGGCTTCAGTGATCTCAAGTCACATCAGTTGAAGACCTACATGGCGATGCAGCACGCTGTCCATGAGCTGATTGCTGGCATAGATCCGACGCTGATGGCGCGCGAGCTCGAGCTTCAGCGTGGAGCAAGCTCCTGGCTCGGCACGAACAAGGGCAAACTCTGGGACGAGTTCTTGACGCGCTGGAAGGCGCATCTTGGCCGCGACAACAGCGCGCCGATCGAAACCTTTATGTTGCATTTCTCGAACTATTACGACCGCGGTGACAAGCCCGGTTCAAAGTAAACTATCGGCGACCACGCGGCTGCCGACAATTTCTAAGTGGATGCAGGAATGTCTTGGTACAGCAAAGTTTTCTGGTCGGAAGGTCTGTTTCTGCGGCCGCATCATCTGCAGCAGAACGACCGCTACATCGAACACTTGCTGGAAAAACGCGTTCGTTACACGACACCGTACCCGTGGGGCTTTGCCCAGCTAGAGATCGACAAGGATCTTACCGAACAGAGCAAGTTCGCGGTGCGCAATGCGTCCGGCGTCATGCCGGACGGTACGCCGTTCGATATCCCCGCGGACAGCCAAATTCCCGAAGCGATCGATGTACCGGAGACGGCCGCAGGCCAGGTCGTCTGGCTGATGATGCCGGTCGCGGCGCCAAACACCCGCGAGGTCGACGAGGATCGCACCGACAGCGCCAGTCGTTATGTTCGTAGTTCGGAAACCTTCATCGACTCGACCTCTGCGCTACGCATCGAGGAAGAGATCGACATCGCTTATCCGCGTTTGTCGTTCGAACTGCGTAAGAGCAGCAAGCCCGGATACATGGGCCTCGGCATCGCGCGCATTCTCGAGGTGCGCGACAAGAACATCCTGTTCGACGATAAATTCGTGCCGCCGATGCTGATCTGCGCCGCGCATCCGATCATCGATGGCTGGCTCAACCGCATCATCGGCTGGGTTGAGACTAAACTCGACGAGCTGGCGCGTTACGCGGTCGATCCGTCATCCGGCGGTGGGTTGCAGAGCGTCGACTATCTGGTCCTGCAAGTGCTGAACCGTACCATTCCCGTCCTGACTCATTTCCAGCGCTCCGGCAGCGTGCACCCCGAGCGCCTGTACGAGGAATTGCTGAGATTCGCCGGTGAACTTGCGACATTTTCTACGGCGGAACGGCGGGCGCGCAACTACCCGGCTTACGATCACGACGATCTCGAGAACGTCTTCACACCCTTGGTGAGCGACATCCAGGACTTCTTGAGCGCGCGATTGGGCCGGCGGGCGATCCGCCTGGAGATCATCGAGCGCGCACAGAATGCGTTCGTGTCGCCGATCCGCGATCGAGCGCTATTCCGAAACGCGACCCTGGTGCTGGAGGTTGCCGCACGGCGGCCGCTCGTGGAGATCCAGAACGATTTCCCGCACCTGTTCAAGGTCGGGCCGAACACCAAGATGAACGAGATCGTGCACGCAAACTTGCCGGGCCTGACCTTGGCGCATCTGCCGACGCCGCCGCCGCACATCCGGGCCATCACGGATCACGTCTATTTCTATCTCGACCGCAAGTCGCCGTTGTGGCCCGAGTTCAGCACAGCGGCCTCGATCGGAATGCACTTCTCCGGCGACTGGCCGGAGCTTGAGCTGTATCTTTGGGCCATCCTGGAAGACAGGCCATGAGCGACAGGGACAAGCCGGTCAATCCTTTCGGTCGGGGTGAACGGACGATCATCCGTCCCAACCCCGGCGGGAAGTTGCCGCCGGCGCCGACCTCTCAGCCTCCGCCGGGCGAGGGCCCTGCGGCACGTCCAGGCTATTCGCCATCACCGGTAGCCTCTCCCGGCGCGCCGGCGCCACCGTCATCATTTTCTCCTGTCCCGCAGGGCTCGAACTACGCCTCCGCGCCGGCCAGCCATCCCGCTGAGGAATGGATATCGACACCCGCGCAAGCCCAGGCGCAGCAGCCCATGCTACCGCCAGGACCGCCGTTGCGCGTCGACGATCTCGTCGCGCCAAATGCCAATCCAGTGATGCGCGCTGCGGGCCCGTTGCTGCAGCTGCTTGGTCGGTTGCGGGTGGCGCTCATGCGCGCGTCATTCGCGAGTTTGATGGAGCAGGTTGCAGACGCGATCAAGTTCTTCGAGAAGGACATCCGTTCCGCGGGCATATCCGAGCACCAGGCCAACACGGCGAAATACATCCTGTGTGCCACTGCCGACGATATCGTGCAGCACATCCCGACCGAGGAGCGCCACGTCTGGACGCAATATTCGATGCTGAGCCGGTTCTTCGGCGAGCGCGTCGGCGGCGTCCGTTTCTTCGAGATTCTCGACCATTTGAAGGTTGATCCACTGGTCAACTATCCGGTCCTCGAACTTCAGCACGCCTGCCTTGCGCTTGGTTTTCAGGGCATTCACCGGACGTCAGCGGGCGGACTTGCGAACCTGCAGCTGATCCAGCGTAACCTCTATGAATTGCTGCGCCGGGTCCGGCCGAAGACGATGAGCGACCTGTCGCCCAACTGGCGCGGGCAGGCGCTGGCGGGGCGCCGGCAGCGTCTGCGCGTTCCGGTCTGGCTCGTCGCGGCTGTCGTCGCCGCGCTGCTGACCGGGTCCTATTTCGTCTTGCGGACGCTCCTCGCTGGCCGGGCAGAGAATGCTGCCGAAGTGGCGCTCGCGCTCCATCCGGCTGGCCCGATCGAGCTCAAGCGCCAGGTCGTTGCACCACCCCCGCCGCCGCCGCCTCCGCCACCGCCGGATCGCATCACCCAGTTGCAACGCATCCGCAACGCGCTCGCGAAGGAGAACACCGCCTGCGCCATGACGGCGGACCAGACCCCGAGCTTCATCGTGATCAGGGTCTGCGACCTGGCCTTGTTTGCATCGGGCCAGGCGACCATCCTCGACGGTTTCAAGCCGATCGCACTCCGCGTCGGAGCAACCCTCGACAAGGAGCCGGGACGGATCCGGGTCGTTGGCCATACCGACAGTTCGCCGATCCGCACAGTCCGCTTCCCGACAAATTTCGAGTTGTCGGTCGAGCGCGCCAAGGCGGTTGCCGCGGCACTGAAGCCTGGCTTGACCGATGGTTCGCGCGTCGACGTCGAGGGCAAAGGAGCCGATGCGCCAATCGCCAGCAACACGACACCCGAGGGACGCGCCAAGAACCGGCGCGTCGAGATCTTTATCGAACGCAGCGAATAGGCAGATGCCGCCGGGTCAGGTGGTTTGCGACAGGTACGGTTAGATGCTTGCCAAGGACATTCTTCGCATCGTTCTCTACGGAGTAGGGCTCAGCTCGCTCGGAGCGGTGATCTATCTCGCTGGTCCCTTCATCGCGTTCGGCGACTGGCGGCCGCTGGAGAACCACATCGTCCGGCAGATCGCTATTCTGCTGCTCACCACGGTCGTGGCAGGCGTCGTTGGCCTCAATCTGTTCAAGCGGCGCAAGGGTGCCAAGGAGATTGCCGATGGCATCGCTGGTGCGGACCAGCCTGTCAGCGATGAACCGGTGCTCAAGGAGCGCATGAAGGATGCGCTCGCGACGCTGAAGACCGCCAGCGGCAACAAGTCGGGCTATCTCTACGATCTGCCGTGGTACGTCATCATCGGTCCGCCCGGCGCCGGCAAAACCACGGCGCTGGTCAATTCCGGGCTCAAATTTCCGCTCGCGCGCGGGGCGACGCCCGCAGCGATCGCGGGGGTCGGCGGTACGCGCTACTGCGATTGGTGGTTTACCGAGGAGGCGGTGCTGATCGATACCGCCGGCCGCTACACGACCCAGGACTCCAACAGCAAGGCCGACAAGGACAGCTGGCTGGCGTTCCTGGACATCCTGAAGAAAAGCCGGTCGCGCCAGCCGATCAACGGCGTCCTTGTCGCCATCAGTATCGAAGATATCCTGACGCTGCCGAAGCAGGAACTCGCACTTCACGCCGATGCCATCAGGATGCGCCTGCTCGAGTTGCATCAGAGGCTCAAGGTCAGCTTCCCGGTCTACGCGCTATTTACCAAAGCCGATCTCGTTGCCGGCTTCACTGAGTATTTCGCCTATCTCGGCGAGGCCGGCCGCCGCCAGGTCTGGGGTGCCACGTTCCAGACCGCAGACAAGACCCAGAATCTGGTGGGGCAGATCCCGGTCGAGTTCGACCGTCTGCTGGAGCGCCTGAGCGAGGAGACGCTTGACCGTCTGCAGGACGAGCCGACGCCCCAGCACCGCGTGCAATTGTTCGGCTTTCCGGCACAGATGGCGCGGCTCAAGCCCCAGATCCACGACTTCCTCAACCAGATCTTCGAGCCGACGCGCTATCACGTGAACGCGAACCTGCGCGGTTTCTACTTCACCTCGGGTACGCAGCAGGGCACGCCGATCGACCAATTGATCGGGTCGCTGGCACGTACGTTCGGCGCTGAGGAGGTCGGTTCCGGATCCTATTCGGGCGCGGGCAAGAGCTTCTTCCTCGCCGACCTGATTTCCAAGGTCATCATCGGCGAGGCCGACTGGGTCTCGACCGACCGTGCCGCGGTGCGCCGCGCGCTGATCCTGAAAACCGCGGCCCTGTCATTGATCGGCCTGGTCTCGATCGGACTGATCGCAGCTTGGCTGATGAGCTACAAGCGGAACTCCGATTTGATCGAGCAAAGCCTGCAGGCAGATAGCGAGTATGCGGCCGCCGGCGCACCACTTATCAAGCAGACGCTGATTGCCGATCATGATCTCGACAAGGTGCTGCCGCTACTCTACCGGCTGCGCAACGCCCCGGCAGGCTACGGATCGCGCGGCGAGTCGGTGCCTCTGTCGGCTCGCTACGGGCTCAGTCAGCACGCCCGGCTGCTGTCGCCCTCGAAGGCGGCCTATCATACGGCGCTTGAGCGCATGTTCCGGCCGCGCCTGCTGTATCGCCTCGAGGAGCAGCTCAATGCGCGCATCAACGAACCTGCCTTCGTCTACGAGGCGCTCAAGGTCTATCTGATGGTCGGCGGCCTGCAGTCGCCGGACCGCGAGCTGATCCGCTCCTGGATGCAACGCGACTGGGCGGACAACCTCTATCCTGGTGCCACCAACGCGGAAGGGCGGCGTCTGCTCGACGAGAATCTGGTGGCAATGTTCGACCTCGAGACCGAGCAGCAGCCGCTGGTCGAACTCGACGGCCGGTTGATCAAGCAGGCCCAGAGCTCCTTGGCGCGCCTGAGCGTGTCGCAACGTGCCTACGAGTTTCTGAAATCGGAGGCTCGCGCATCGACCGCTGGCGACTGGATCGCTAGCCGCCATGGCGGACCCGACATGGGGGTCGTGTTCGAAACCACGACGGGGCAGCCTTTGGACGCCGTGCGGGTACCTGAGTTCTTCACGTATAACGGCTTCCATCAGAAGTTCGTCGCCCGGCTGTCCGGATTGTCTGAGCGAATGAAGCGGGAGCGATGGGTTTTGGGTGATGCCGGCCAACAGTCGGCCATCGACCAGCAGTACGACAATCTGGCCGGCGATCTGCTCAACATCTATTCCAACGATTTCGTGACGACCTGGCGAACGGCGCTCGGGAGCCTGCGCCTGAAGAAGCTGCTCGCCGACAAGCCGAAATACGAGGTGCTGCGGGCGCTTTCGGCGCCGACCTCGCCGATGCGGCAAATTCTGGAATCGGTGCGCGACGAGACGGTGCTGACCAAGGAACGGGCGAAGCCGGCGAACGCTTCGGCGCCAGCTGCCGCACCGGCGCCGGCACTCTTTACTAATGCCCAGGATGGACCGCCTGGCGCGACGATCGAGGCACAGTTCAAACCTTACCACGCGGCGCTCGAAGGCGAGAGCACCCGCCGGCCGATCGACTCGACCGTCGCGAACCTGAACGACATCGCGCAGAACCTGACGTTGATCATCGAGAATCCCCAACTGACAGCACAGGCCACGGCCGCGCTTCAGACCCAGGTCGCAGCGCTCCGCAACAATGCCTCGCGCATGCCGCCGCCATTCTCTGACATGCTGCGCGCAGCAGCCGCGGAGTTCGAAGGCAGCATCGCGGCCTCAACCGCCGGGCAAATCCTGCAAACGTTGCGCGATCAGGTCACGCCGGTCTGCCAACAGACTGTGACCAACCGCTACCCGTTTGTCCGCAGCAGCGGCCAGGAAGTCCCGCTGGCGGATTTTGCCAAATTGTTCAGTCCGAATGGCGTTATGGACAAGTTCTTCACCCAGTACCTGGCACCTTATGCCGACACGTCGCGGTCGGACTGGGCTTGGCGCAAGGAGAGCCCCGTTGGTCGGTCGTTCTCGCCCGACACGCTCAAACAATTCCAGAATGCGGCCTATATCCGGGATGCGTTCTTCCAGACGGGCGGCGGTGTGCCCGCCGTTTCTTTCGCGATCCGGCCTCCTGGGGCACCGGGGCCAGGCGTGACCGTTAAGACCGAGATCGGCGGCACCACGATTGCGAGCCCAACCATTCCCGGACCGGCCACGTCGTCCTTGTTCGGCGGTCCGCAACCGACGCCACCGCCACCGCCACAGAGCAACTCGCCAACGACCGTCCTATGGCCGGGCCCAGCGCCGCGAACGGCAATTTCAGTTAGTAACGACACCGGCGCGCCATCCGTGCTTGAGCGCATTGGTCCCTGGTCGTTATTTCGGATGCTGGAGGCGGGCTCGTTGGTTGTGAAAGCGGAAACGGCCAGCGCGACTTTCATCGTCGCGGGGCGCGAGCTCAACTATCAAATTTCGACAGGGTCGTTGCGCAACCCGCTGAACCTGTCAGTGCTGCGCGAGTTTCGTTGCCCGACCGGGATATGACCATGCGTTGCGGGCTATTCGGCAAGATCGGCGCCAAGCGCGATTTCATTGCGATCGCGACCCCGCGCAGCTTCCTTGAAGCCTGGGAGCCGTGGGTACAGGCCGCGCTGTCAGCAAGTCGCCACCAGCTTGGCCCAGGATGGCAGCAGGCCTTTCTGACCGCTCCGGTCTGGCGGTTTTGGCTCGGCGCCGCGATCTGCGGCACGACAGTGGCGGGTGCGATCATGCCCTCGCTCGACGGGGTGGGGCGATACTATCCCTTGACCCTGCATGCGGTGACCGGCGAGGCCGTCTCGCTGCCGCCGCCGAGCATTGATCCGCAGGACGAATGGTTCGGGCAAGTGGAAGCGTTCATGCTTTCGACCCTGGATCGGGCCGCAACCTTCGAGCAGATCTCCGATGCATTGGATCGGCTTGCGGTGCCACGACTGCAGGAGACCATCGCCGGCGATCCGCCGATCACGTCGCTGGGTACTGCGGCAATGGGAAGGGCTTCGGCGGTCGACGCCTTCGCGGGGGCGTTTGCGGCACTTTGCGCCGCCAACCCAGAGGTCTACGCCGCGGCTAGCTTCTGGTGGACCGCCGGAGGGGAAGGCTTTCCGCCAATGGCGCTGAGTTGCCGCGGATTACCAGATCCGTTTCACTACATCACGCTGCTGACCGGTGATCTCGGCCACGCGGCATCCGGGAATGGATGACACGCGATGGTACATATTCCATCCTTGTTCGATGTTGGTAGCGTCACCCATGCCGGACGGGTGCGGGAGCGGAACGAGGATTCATGTTTGGTACGAACCGACGTTGGCCTTTGGGCGGTCGCCGACGGTATGGGTGGTCACGAGGCCGGCGATCTCGCCAGTCGCATTGTCGTGCAGTCGCTTGACGCGATCGGCACGCCAGA
The DNA here is from genome assembly GCF_029953005.1 of Bradyrhizobium sp. Mp27. Lineage (NCBI taxonomy): Bacteria > Pseudomonadati > Pseudomonadota > Alphaproteobacteria > Hyphomicrobiales > Nitrobacteraceae > Bradyrhizobium > Bradyrhizobium sp. Mp27. Next base: position 26,940 of record NZ_JASAUS010000017.1, read on the forward strand.
ATCGGCCGCAGACCTGCTGGCGGAATGTGAGGAACGGCTGTTCAGCGCAAACCAGCAGATACTGGCGCTAAGTCATGAACGACAGGGTGCCACCGTCGGGACTACAGCGGCGGTTCTGCTCGTTCGCGATAGCTACTATGCCTGCATATGGGCGGGTGACAGCCGGGTCTACCTGATCAGTCGTGGCGCAATTAGCCAAGTGTCGCATGATCACAGCGAACTGGAGGAACTGATCGCCGAAGGTGCACTGTCGCGCGAAGACGTGAATGATTGGCCGAGTAATGCCATTACTCGTGCCGTCGGTGTCGCCGATGATCCGGAATTTGAGGTGGTGACAGGCCCGGCCGAGCCGGAGGATATCTTCGTGATCTGCAGCGATGGCCTGACCCGGCACGTGCAGGACGACGAGATCCTGCAGCACGCGGCTACGCGACGCGCCCAGGCGGCTTGCGATGACATGCTCGCGCTGGCTCTTGATCGTGGCGGGCTTGACAACGTGACGATTGTGATCGTGCGACTGCTGACGCCACGATCTCAGGAGGCGACAAGATCTCCGCTCAATCGGGAGCCGCAACCATGACCCCGAACGATCCGTTCCGATCGTCCTATCACGGCGTGCCGCCCGGCACGCGTCTCAACGGCATTTACGAGATCGAAGCGGTGATCGGCGCGGGCGGCATGGGTGAGGTCTACAAATGCCGTGAGATCCAGACTGGATCGCCTGTTGCGGTGAAAATGCTGCTGCCCGACATGGTTGACAACGAGGCGGCGCTCGCGCTGTTCCGTCGAGAGGCCGCGGCACTCCACAATCTTCCGCATGACGCGATCGTTCGCTACTTCCTGTTTACCGTGGAGCCGGTGCTGCAGCGACCTTATCTCGCGATGGAATTCGTGAATGGCCGCTCGCTCTCGAACATGCTCGATGATGGGCCGTTGACCTTCGAGGCGCTGATCAAGCTGATGCAGCGCGTCGCATCGGGACTGGAGGCCGCCCATGAGCACGGCATCATCCATCGTGACGTTTCTCCGGACAACATCATCGTTCCGCTCGACGACGTCAGGCGGGCCAAGATCATCGACTTCGGCATCGCCCGGTCGACCCAGATGGGTGACAAGACCATCATCGGCTCGGGCTTCGCCGGCAAGGACAATTACGCATCGCCGGAACAGGTTGGGTTGTACGGCAATGACGTGACTGCGAAATCCGATGTCTACAGCTTCGGTCTTGTGCTGTTCCATGCGCTGACCGGACAGAAGCTCGACATGGGCGGCAGCCAGTTTCAACTGGTGGAGAAGCGCCGGCGTGTGCCCGATCTCGGTGCGGTTGATATGCGAATCCGGCCTTTGCTGGAGCGGATGCTGCAGCCTGATCCGGCATTGCGCCCGACCATGGGGGAGGTCGCCAGCTGGACGCCAACCGGTTCGGCCCAGACACCGGCCGCGCCGTTATATGGCTTCGATCCGCTACGGCAGTCGGAAAGCGCGGTGCCGGCGTCGCAGGACAGGATGCCGTCGACCGCGCGGAGCGCGCGCGGCCTCTGGCTGGGGGCGGGCGTGGCGGCATTGTTGCTGCTGGTCGGCGGTGGTGGATATGCCTTCTACAAGCTGGTCTGGTCAGCGCCCGGCACCGCGGTCTTGCCGCCACCTCCGAAACTCGCTGGAACAATCGTGCCGCCGAAGGTCGAGCCCGCTGGACCACAGTCCGGACGCCAGGAGACAGAGAAGTTGTCCGCGCAGCCGACGGCAACGCCGTCTCCGGCACTCGATGGGCCGGGGCGAGCTGAGCGCATCCGCAAATACGTGGCCCAATATTCTGGCGGTGACTGCTTCTTTGTCTTGCCGATTGCTGTGAGCCCAAATGCGGCTGTCATCGAAGGGTTCGGTGCCTCGACCGCCCCATTCGACACCTTCGACAAAGCGTTTCGGCGTGAGCAGGGTTTCGAAGCTTCGGTCGGCGTCAGGCAAGTGACCCAAGCGCAATGCCCAGCCGTCAAGTTCTTGAGTCAGGTCGGGAGCGATCAGGCGCGAATGCCACGCATCACCCTGTCAGCGACAGAGCTGAAGGGCGGTGAAACCCTCAATGGGACCATTGAGAACTTTGCCAACCGCGTGGTGGAGCTGCTCATGGTGTCGGATCGCGGCGAAGTCCAGAGCCTCTCTTACCTTCTGAAACCGGGCATCGACTCACTTTCGTTTACGCTCCCGACAGCGCGCGCGAGCGGTCCGCAATTGCTGTTGGTCGTGGCGGTTCCGCAGGTTCTGGACTCATTGCGCCAGCCGCGACCGATGGCTGCAGACACGTTCTTTCTGCAGGCGCTAAGCGAGGCTCAGCGCAACAAGGTGACCGTCATCGCGGCCGCGCGCTACGTGCTGCTCACCAATTGACCGGCACGCTCAGAATGTTCCGATCACCAGGATTTTCAGGTCGGCGTCCGGCTTGAAGTCGCTTGCCGTATATTCAAGCATGTTTCCAGTAGCAGACGATGCCTTTAGCCGCCCAGGACAGAAGCTCACCAAACGGTCGCTGCCGCCTGGGTCGATAGTCAGTTTGAATGAGCGGATCGGCCCGGCCCAATTCGCGCCGGTCTTGAGCACATACGATATGCGCCGCTCCTGCAGCTTTGCGCTGTTGGTCTGGTTACTGCCCGCGCGCTTGTCGAGTTCGGCGAGGAACGTATCCTGGACGCAGTACTCTTTCCGGTAACGCGCGACTTCCTGAGCGAGGGCGCCGCTGCGGCGCAGGCTCGAGCGCAGGATGGTGTCGGGGCTGGAGCCGACGCTCGGCCGGTACTGGTGTTCGACCAAGACGGTGCGCATGGGCGGAAACACCTGCTGGCGCACAGCCGAGGTCTTGATAACCCAACCCGGCGCATACTGCTGCCGACCGTTGTCGCTCATTCCGGCAGGTATCAGAAGTCCGTCGTCCACGAGCCGGGCCCGGGTCGCCTCGGGCAGGTCGTTCACCCGGATCTCGCGGCTACCAATCGGCAGCAGCGGCAACTTGAGTTCGCGGAGCAGGGCACTGACATCCTTGTTGCCGACCAGGGCGCGCTGATCGACGGTCAGCGGCGCCGGGCTGCCATCGACCTTGGTCTCGAAGTCGACGAAGTTGATCGGATCATTTGACGGCAGTGCGATGTTCTCAGCCTCCGACAGGTCGATGTCGGGCAGCGGAAAGGCAACGGTAAGCGTGACCGGCTTGGCGGTGACGTTGGCGAATTGGTAGCGAACGCTAATCTTGTCGAGTGCGATACGAAGGTTCTCGCTCTCCATGGCCACGTCATTGGTGCGTACGAACTGGAGCCCGCCGATCGACAATTCCGCAGCCGAGTCGTTGGCGCGTGCCGGCCAGCCCGTCGCAGCCAGCAGCGCGACCATGAAGGCCCGTATCCAGAACGATGGCCGGGGGGAGAGTCCGTTCGGCAAGCTAGTCTCGATGCGGCGTCGCAGCATATGCTGGTTCCATCCGATGCGGGTCAATCGATCGGCTGATAAAGATCGCCCCACTCGGACTTCCAGACTCGCACACTACGAGCGCGAGCTTTACGTCGTTTGCCAGCCGGATCGCGCCGCGAAAAGCATCCTGAGCCGGCAACCGCGCGCTGACCTGGTCGGTGGTCAGCCGTCCCCCGCTCGCGGCGGCCGGCAGCACGATCGATCCGGAGATACCGTCATTGTCGCGTTTCAGGACAAGCGTGATCGCGTCGGGCTGGACTTCGCTCACCTGCTCAAATCTATTCCGGGCCATGTTTTGCACCGCAAGCTGAAGACATTCGGACTATCACCGTCCAGTGATAGATTGAACGTGATTGAGATTGCTCACCACTAATTGACGCGCCGCATCAACGGCATCTCGGATTAGTCGATCCGACGCGGCGATCGGTTCGGGGTACACTGAGGCGAACATGCTTCGTCCAAATCATTGGATCTGGGTCTTCATCGTCGGCGCTGGCATTCTTGGAACCAAGGCGTACGCCGACGATACTGTCGTACGCAGCTTTGCGGGCGGTTCGGCTGCTGCCATGGTCGGCATCGTCCCGGCCAGCGAGGACGTGGAACTCGCGGGACCGCAAGCACTCAGCGCCGACGGGCAGGGCAACCTGTTTGTGCTCGATCAGATCAACGGTCGCATCCTCCAATTTGATCCGAAACAGCCGAGCTCAGATCCTGACGTTCTCAACATGCCGAAAGACGTCCAGCCGACGGATCTCGTCGTCCACAATGACGACATCATGGTTTGGGACGGCGGCGTACGGACGCTGAAGGCGGCGCCGGGGCAATCCACGCGCGGCCTCGGTGGTGATGTGATCCAGCTTGAAGAGGTCTCGAGCCGGGGCGCGGACGACCAGGTCGCCGTCTCGGCTTTTGCCCAGATGGGATCACAGGCGCCAGGCAGCGCGACCGACTTGCTCGACCAGAACACCCGCGCGGCCATCATCAAGACGACGCGGCAGCCCGACCGGCAATATGTTGCTTCTCGAAGCAAGGGCTCGGTGATCGCCGACATCATTCCGGACAAGGGTCATGCCAGCGTACGGGTCGAAATCCAGACCATGGTCACCAACGAGACGATCGGCCAGCTCGGCCTGCGGGTGCGCAACCAGCTCGGCACGGTAGAGTTTCTCGAGATTGACAACAGTGACCGCTTCTACGTGCTGGCCGAGGACGTTCCGCCATCGGGAAAGAATGCCTCTACGTTCGTCGCACGCTATGCCGCGAACGGGCGTCTCGAAGGAATCTATGAGCTTCCTTTGGAAAACACGTCGCTGACCCGGCGGTTCGTAACGGTTTCGGGCGATGGCGATGTCTATTTCCTGCGGACCAAACCGAACGGTATTGAAGTGGTCGGCGTGGGCTTCAGGCCTCTGACCAACGCTTCGATTATCGACGTGCGGCCGTCGCGAACGGCAGCCGCGCCGGCACCGCAATCCGGCGTCAAATTTGACGCGTCGGCCGCCGTGAGACCGTCCAACCGCCAGCAGGCGATCGAGACAGCGTTTGCGTTCGAGGGCATCCAGTGGAGGCTGACGCAGGCTAATTACGGCAACGATCCCGACAGCCAATGCAGCGGCTTCAGCCGTGTTCGTCGGCCCTGGTATCTGCAGGGAAAGGTGAACCAGGAGGTCCGCGGCGTACCCTATTGCTGGGGCTGCCACGGTTCGCTCGCGAACTTCCGGCAGCGGATCGAGAGTGGAACGCTGGCTGGCAATGTGTGCACTCGCAATGCGCCACGGCCGGATGTGGCTGGCGTCGATTGTTCGGCCTTCGTCAGCGCCGCGTGGGGGCTCTCCGTCCACTACACGACTGCCGCTATCCCCGCGATCGCTGCCCCCGTGACAAATCCCTGGGACCTGAGGCCCGGCGATGCGCTGAACAAGCCGGGGTCGCACGTGATGTTGTTCCTGCGGTTCACGCCTGATCGCAAGGCCGAGGTGATGGAATCCTCGACCGGCGGCTGCAACGGCCGCGTCTGTCGCAACGTCTACCCTTTGGCAAGCCTGCTCTCGCGCGGCTACGTTCCGGTCCGCTTTCGAGCCTTCGCGGACGATCAGACGGCAGTTTCAGCGAGCGCCTATCAGGAAACCGAACAATCGCCGGCGGGCCGCAAAACGGCAAGCAAAAGGCGCTGAACCCGGTGTGTCGCCAGAGCTACAAAATGGGTAGGCATGATGTCGAGGTGGATCACGATGCGGATGCCCAGAGGATTTGATTGCGGGATCAGGCGGCTATGCGCCACCATCGGGCTCGCTGCGTTGATCGGACTGATAACCCCTCACGCATATGCGGCAGGAGGACTGTCGATCAGCAATCCGGACGGGGCGGCGGTGCGCGCGCTCGTGATCGGGATCGATGACTATCAGCACGTGCGGAAATTGAAGGGCGCGGTCGCCGACGCCACTGACATCGTGACCAGCTTGAAAAGCATGGGGGTTGGCGACGTCGTCGTACTGACGAACGCCCAGGCCGACAGGGCAAGCGTCCTGCGCGAGATCAGTGCACTGGTGGAGCGGACCAAGAACAACGACCTCATCTTTCTGTCGATCGCCGGTCATGGCACCCAGGAGCCGGAGCGCGTCAAGGGCTCGGAGCCGGACGGAATGGAAAACGTGTTCCTGCTGCCAGGCTTTGGAACCACGCCAACCGGATCCGTTGAACGTGTTCTGGGCAGTGAGTTCAACCATTTCATCCGGCAGTTCGAGCTGCGCGGGGCGAGGGTGATCTTCGTGGCTGATACCTGCCACGGCGGTGGTATGGTGCGCGATATCGATCCGCGTGCCGCTGAGATGAGCTTCCGGCAGGTCCCGCGTTACACGTTGCTGGTCGACGAACTGAAGCCGGTGTCGGACAGCAACGATCCGAAGTCAGAACTCGATCTTGACCACACGGCGTTCCTGGCTGCGGTGGACCGCTACACCAAGGCGCCGGAAGTCCGCATCCCTGGCATCGATGGCCTGCGCGGGGCTCTCAGCTATGCGGTCGCGCGGGCGGTGGAGGGGAGCGCGGACATCAATCACGATGGGAAGGTGACGCTCAAGGAGCTTTTCGGCAATGTTCGGCAGGTGGTCTATCAGCTCTCGGACCAGCGCCAGAACATCGTGACCATATCATCGCCGCCTCAGACGCCGGATACCGACGTCGCCTTCGAATTGACGCGCGGTGTCGTGCTGATTCAGGGGCCGGCCGCGAGAGCGGCCTCTGGTGCGGCCGGATCCGGGGCCATCGAGGGACAGGCGCCCGCGCCGCCGGCTGTCACGGCCAAGGCACCAACCATTCCGACCCTTGCCGCGGCGGCGACCAAGGAACTTCCGGCCGGCGACGCGCCGCTCCGCCTCGCTACGCCAATCCGGCTGGCGGCGCTCGACGGCAAGACGAGCTATTTTGCAAGCGTGAAGCCAAAAGATGTTCCCGTGCAGGCGGTTCAACCGACGGACAATCCCGACCTGATCTGGGATCCCGTGTCGCACGATGTGATCGCGTGGGGCGACGTGGTCGCCTACGGGATCGACGTTGCAAACCTGCCGACTGTCGTCGACCGGACAGCGGCAATTCGTGAACTGAAACGCATTGCGACCCGGTCGCCGCAGATCATGCGCATCTGGCCAGACGATCGCCAACAGCGTGCTGGCCAGACCGTCGAAGTTGATCTGTCTGATGTGGCGTCAAGGGCGGTGCTGCTGTTCAATGTGTCTGGCGATGGCACCATCCAGTTGTTGTATCCGGTGGGTTCTGATGCGGCGCTGGCCCGATCGGCGAGTTTGCGCCTACCGCTTAGGGTCGGCGAGCCGTTCGGTGCGGAACAGATCGTTGCGGTGACCTCGCAGCAACGCATGGTAGATCTTGAGACAGCCCTGATGCAGTTCAACCGGCGTCGCGCCTCGGGGCAAGTGATCAAGAGTCTCGAGCGTTACTTGCCCACAGACGCGCGAATCGCCTCGATCGGCTTCTTCAGTGCCCCCTGACTCTTAGGGGAGCAGGCCATGCCGTCATCGCAGCCGATCCGCCAGGCGCGACCATGGCTCGTATTCCTGCTGCTACTGGCGGGTAGCGGGGCTGCGCCCGCAGCACCATTGCCGACGGCGTCGTTGCATGTCGGCACGACGTACGCACGGTGGCTTTGGCCTGTACAAGCGGTGCGCGGGCAGACCAATGCCGCGAGTGTGTCCCTTCAGATCCTGCCGAGCCAGACCGTCAACGTCGGCGGAAAGGTCTCGTTCGGCGTCACCGCCAGGAGGACTGGATATCTCATTTTGGTCGACGTCGACGCGGAAGGACGGATGTCCCAGATCTTTCCGACCCCTGAGCTATTGGCGCAGTCGAACGAACGCGACATCAATCTCGTCAAGCCGGGTGTCGAATTTGTTGTTCCCGCCCCGGCGGCGCGACAGCGTGGTTTTGAATATGTCGTCGCACCGCCGGCGGGGTCCGCAGTGATGATCGCCATCCTCAGCGAGCGACGCGTGCAATTGCTCGATTTGCCGGACATGCCCCGCAAGCTGGAAGGTCAGGCCGACGCGTTGAGCTATCTATCGGCCTGGACCAGCGAGCTGCGCGTGCCGGACAACAGCAGCGGAAAGCTGGTGACGAACAACTGGTCGTTCGACGTCAAATCTTATTCCATCAAGTGAGTCCTGTGAAGCTTGGGTCATAGCTTGCTCAGTCGGCTGAAGAAGCCACCCCCGGGCGATCATGTAATGAATGTCCTTTGGAAAGGGAAAAGCGCTGCGAACGTTGGAAATTGCGTGCTGGAGGAATTCCCCGCGCTGCGGCGCTGGCTTATGCCGCGGCTGGTCCGCGACCTGCGGGATCATGAAGCGATCCACGAAAGCCGGGTCAAGATCGTTGACCCTGACCATCTGGCCAAATGCCGGGAATAGATCGTAATGACCCAAGCTTACGCGGAGGTTCTTGAGGGCAGGGCGCTGAGGCTGAGTTTGATTGCCATCGGCCGTCGCCAACCCACGCCCGATCAGGTCCAGCTTCACCGATTGCGGCAGAGTTGATGGACCATACACGATCTCGAGCGCCCGGCCGCTCTGTCCGGACAGCCATTGATACCAGAAGGTCGCATCATCGGGCCGCGCATTGGCACCGTAGAGGCAGTCAAATCCCCAACAGGCCGTCAGCTTGCCCTGATACTTTCCAAGGCTCCCGACGAGATTGCGCATGCCGTTACCGCCGCCGGAGTGGCATGCGATGATGAGCTTGCCGATCTGGAGCTGAGGAATCGACGTCGAGGAGAGACCCAGGAACCTGGCAAGAGCTCCAAGGATCTCCTCGATATAGCGTTCGCCCCAGTTCGCGGTTGCCAGGTCAGACACGCTGTAGTTTCCGGCAAAGGTGTCGCCAACGGCATATTCGTAGCCTAGGAACGGCGCGATGAGCACTACGTCCTTGCCGGAATCCCGGACCTGTTCACGCAGCCGCGCTGGATCGCTGTGGAAGAGGAATTCATGGTTTTTGACATAGAAGCCGTGAAGCCAGATCACGACATCGAACTTGGTGGCAGATGTTGGGTGCTTGGGCGGAAGATAAACCGCCGTCGGCTTCATGCCGGGGGCCTGCCGCTTCGTGAAGAGCGTCACCCCGGGAAAGGCGTTGGCGTCCTTTTGCTCAAGCTCACACGCAACCACGCAGGTCGCTCCGCTTCGGCCAATCCAGGCACGGACCTGGATGACCCAGTGTTAAGCTCTGCCGCCCGTCACACCTTCTCGACACCAAGATCCGCGCGGCCTCCTGGCCTTCCATGACGCCGTGGCAGCCTTGCGCGTTGCTAGTTGCAGGACTCGACATTACCCACGTTGCCCCCGGGGCCGCCGCCGCCACGGTATTCGAGGTGGCAGCCGCTTCTAACCTGACGGCACAGAGATTGATCGCAAACGACCTGACCACCGCCGCCGCCGGACCTCGCAGTTGCTTGTCGCCGCGGAACGTCGGCTGCCGGCGCCGGCCTCTCGCGCGCCGAACGATCCGCACGTGACGGACGCTCGTCCGTGTTGCGCTTTGCCACCGGTTTCTTCCCGCGTCGCTTCTCGCATTCATTGTCGTCGTTGAGGAACGAACCCTCGGCACAGGTGATCTTGCTGCACTGGTCACCGTCAACCTTGTAGCCATGATCACAGATCAGGGGACAGACCCGGGATGGCTTGAGCTTGATTGCGTCAAGCGCGTCGAGACTTGCGAGCTTGGCGTCGAATTTGGTTCCCGCGTGCTGGTTGAAGAGAGCCAACGAGCGCTGTGAGGCCGCATTCCATTGGCCATTGACGGCGCCGGTGAAGCAGCCGACGCGGCTCAATTCGCCTTGCAAGGACTTGGTGATATCTACGGATTTGGCGATATCGGCCTTTGCGATATCGGTCGGGCGCGGCTCGTCGCTCAGCGCGGCAAGCTTGGGCGTCTTGCTGTCCTCAGCGGGCGCAGCGGCCGCAGGGTTATCCGCGACGGTACTCTCAGCAGCCGGCTTGTTCCCGGAGAGTGCAGCGACGATTGTAGATTCGGACGCAATACGTTTCCGTTCCGCCTCGGCGGCCTGCTCCTGCGCCGCTTGCTTCGTCTTCTCGGCCGCAATCCGGGCCTCTTCCGCAGCCTTCAGATCCGCGGCCGCTTTCTCCTGGTCGGCACGCTGGGCGCCCTGGGACATCAGGCGAGCTCGCTGCTGCTCGGCCTCCTGCGCTTTCGCCGTGGCCGCGACGCGTGCGTCCTCGGCATCGAGCTGATTGAGCTGCAGCTTGGCGAGGTTTGAGTAGTATCCGTCAGGATGTTGGGTCAGGAACGCGTTCAGAGCAGGCTTGTTGCGGAGCTGCAAGGCCAATTCGTAATCACGTCGAATTTCCGACTGGGGGTTGGCCGCCTGTACCGGCTCCTCAGCCTTGGTAGCCGGAACAAGCGCAACGTCTTCGCCGCCGAGCGAGCCGTAGACATAGGGCTCCTGTCGGTTGCCCGTGGCTTGCAAGACATCGTCGCGGACGAAGCCGAAGGCCCTTCGCAAGTCGAGCCCCGGCTTTGCGATGTACTTCACGAGAGCCGTCGCGTACGGACTATTCTGGCTGTTGCCATCGAGTGCGGTTAGTCCCGCTTTCGCGGCAAACGCGATCAGCGTGTTGGAGACGGTGGGCTCGACCCTAGCCAGCCCGCGGCTGATCGATCGCGAGGCAACTGTACGTTTCATCGAATCGGCAAACGGATTGTTGCGGCACGCGTCGACGATTACCACGCGTAGTTGCCTCGCAGGCTCAATCGCCAGCAGGACGCGGTCGAGCGAGAATGCTTCGTCGTAGATGTCCGTGTCACGTTCGAGTCTGGCGTCGGTTGGGATCAGATAGTTTGTCCCGTCGATCTCGATACCGTGGCCAGCATAGTACACCAGGGCTATGTCGGCATTGCGGGCCTGATCGGCGAATTCTCTCAAGGCCCGCCGCATATCGGTCGCGGCGAGGTTAAGTCTTGAGTCAACCACATCGAAACCCGCTCCCTTCAAGGTTGCGGTGATAGCCGCAGCATCGTTGGCCGGGTTTGGGAGCAGAGGGGCGTTTTGATAGTTGGAATTGCCGACCACCAAAGCCACGCGCTTTGTCGCCCAGGCTGGCTGACAGGCCAGGAACAGCGAAGCGGCGAGAAGAAGCAAAACTCGAAGGTGCCTGTACACTCTCATGGCGAACACCCAAACCTATGCCCGTAGAATGGTGACGTCGCGAAGATGGCCGCATAAGGAAATAACTTTTGAATTCGTACGCTATTGGCGGCTGCCTATCTGCATACAGTACCAATCTCGAGCCCGATCCATTCCTATGTGTTGTTGCGAAATGCGGACGCGTTCAAAAGGCATGGAAGATATTGCGCCGGGCGTTGTGCGCCGATTCATGTGGATGATAGGCGCCCGCCAGTGCTTTGCTGAGGGCGTGATCGCAATATAAGATATTGATATAAAACGGTTATTTTTTTTGGGGCTGCTCGTGGCCGCGCGGCACAAGGCCTCTGGCGTGGTTTCAAACTCGAGTTCCGCTGAGCCGCACATCGAGGAGACGTGAAGCGCGGTGTCAGGCGTGCGGATCAATCGCCTTGGTCGAGAGCTCCGGCCCGGCCTGATGAGCTCGCCGCCCGGGTCTCGCGGGGATCAGACCTGCAGGGATTAGAAAAGGCGTTGCCGCGGCATAGACGTCATATTCAGGGAAGGCCAGTCTTAGAATCCGCTCTTCGTTGATCATTCGTCGGCACTGAATCATCGCAACCAAGATGGCGATAAGCACGGCAAGTGGTGAAAGGACCTGAAGTGTGACGCCGACTAACGCAATCCCCTCACATAGGTAGAGGGGATGCCGGACGACTCGATAAGGCCCTTCCGTCACAAGGCGCCTCGCCTCCGGTAGAATGCTGAAGGATTTACCCAACCAGCGGAGTACCACGATAGAAAGCGAGATCCCCACCAGGATCAACGTCGTGGACAGAGCCGACCAGATCGGGCCGAGCTCAGCCTTCGGAAGAAAAGCAAGTGCGGCGGTCGGAAATGCGCCCAGCAGGGCCGAGACCCGCATCTCAACGCCCTTCGACTTCATTGTCGGGACCAGCCGGGTCATGGTTGTCAGTGCAACGAGTCCAAGGAACAGGACGTTGGCAATACTGGCTGCGATCATCAGCAAGTTATCCACGCTGCCCAACGGAAGGCGATGGATGCTGGCGGCGCCAATGAGAGCAGACCCGCCATAGACGATCACGATGGCCACCCTGGAGGTCCAGTCCAGCCAGGGATTGACGCCGCCGGCGATCCGGTTCCTGGCTGTCCCCTCCTGGCCGACCTTCGCGTCAGTCACAGCAGTGATCTCGCTCGCTCAAAATCCACCTCACTAAACGCCAGGCCTCTGGAGAGGTCAATTGGCCGGCCCCATCTCCGAGCGCGGCCACACCAGCCGGTCCCGTGCGGTTCCACATTCCGCGGACCTTCCGGATCGTCGAGTTGTCATTGAACCGAACCCGTCGTGGCGACACGAATGAGAAAGCGCATAATTAAACAGTAGTACTGCCATGGGTTTGCACGGATTCGTGAATTTGCGCCGAATCTTGTTCGTTCTTCCTGTGCTGCTGCTCTTCTTCTGTCAGCCGGCATGGGCGGGGAATCGCGTCGCACTTGTCATTGGCAATTCTGCCTACAAAAACGCGGCGCCACTTTCGAATCCCGTCAATGACGCTGCGATTGTCGAGGCGACACTAACGAACGCAGGTTTTGACGTTGTGCAAACCCGCCGGGATCTTCAGGCGATTGAGATGCGGCGAACGCTGCGCGATTTTGCCGATCAGGCTCGCGACGCGGATGTGGCCGTCATCTACTACGCCGGTCATGGTATGGAGATCGAAGGTACGAACTACCTGATCCCGGTCGACGCCACCCTCGAGCGCGATACGGATGTGTACGATGAGGCGTTTTCGCTCGATCGCGTCATGCTGGCTATTGAACCGGCAAGGCAGCTGCGACTTGTGATCCTCGACGCTTGCCGCAACAATCCTTTCTCCGAAAAGATGAAACGGACGGTCGGCTCGCGGTCAATCAGCCGGGGCCTCGCCCGAATTGAGCCGGCGACGGCGAATACTCTGGTTGCCTTCGCCGCCAAGGCTGGCTCGACAGCGTCGGACGGCAACAGCAAGAACAGTCCCTACGCTGCCGCATTGGTCAAATATATCGGGACTCCGGGTCTGGATCTGCGCAGAGTGTTCGGTTTCGTTCGCGACGACGTCATGAAAGCGACGGGCAATCGGCAGGAGCCCTATGTTTACGGCACGCTTGGCGGCGACGACGTGCCGCTGGTGCCCGCCAAGGAAACAGCCAAGGGGCCAACCAGGGAACCAGCCGGAGAACCAGCCAAGGAGGCCGCGAAGGAGGCCGCGAAGGAAGCTGCCCCATCGCCAACGCTGCGATCCGAAATACGGCGCGACTACGAGCTCGCGTTGCAGGTTGGCAACAAGGATGCACTGAACTTCTTCATCGTCCAGTATCCGGATGGTTACTACGCAAGTCTCGCAAAGCTTCAGCTCGCCAAAATCGATGCGGAGGAGAAGCGTGTTGCTGCGGCCGAAAAGGCGCGTCAGGCCGAGCAGGAGCAGGCGCGGCTCCTCAACGAGGGCGCACAACAGATGCAACTTGCCAAGGCTGCGTCGGATCTGAAGGCAGCGCAGGAAGCTCGGGCCGTCGCCGAGGCCGCCAAGGAAACCGCGCAGCATCAGGCTGCTCAAGCCGAACAAAGGCGTGTCGCGGCTGAAACGGCAGCTGCCGCGAAGAACGCTGCACCATCAGCAACAGGGCAGCCGCAAGAGGCGAAGGCAAACACGGACACAAAAGTGGCCGCGCTCCCCAATCCACAGGCTCCCGTGCCGCCACCTTCGCCGGCCGAGCTGGCAAAATCGGTGCAAACAGAATTGCGCCGGGTCGGCTGCCTCACGGGATCGGCCAGTGGGGAGTGGGATGCGGCGTCGCGGCGCTCGCTTGAGCTGTTCAATCAAAGCGCCGGCACCAAGTTCGATACCAAGACCGCGAGCGCCGATGCGCTCGATGCGATCAAGCTCAAGCCGGCGCGGGTTTGTCCTTTGATTTGCGGATCCGGCCTCAAGCGCGACGGCGATCGCTGTGTCAAGATTACCTGCGCTGCGGGCTACTTTCTGAATGGCGACGATGAATGCGAGAAGCGCAAGGTCCGTCAGGCCCCGTCCGCGAGACTTGAACGAAGGGAGAGGGAGGCTGCTCCTGCAAGACCCGCAAGACCCGAGGCCAGCGCAAGCAACAAGCCGGAAGGCGGCGGAATGCCATTCATGTTCTTCCTGCCCTGAAGATTTCAGCCGATATCGTGTAGCGCCGTGTTTAAGCATGCCGTTCGAGTCTGCATCGGCCATTCTGAACGTAAGCCCGGCCCTAGTCTTTCCTTGCGGAGACTTCCGGGTCTTCGCGACACATTTTCCAGGTGGATTGGCCGACCCGCGCACCAGGGTGACATGCTCGTCAGACCCGATTCACGTTCAGTCGACGAGGTGGATGAAACGTGGCTCGTTAGTCGCCGTTGTGGGTAACAAGGGCCAAACAAACCGCTCACGCGATTGCTGCCGCGAAAGCGCATAGGAACGCGAAGTGCGCATATGTGATTGCCCTCTGGCCGGCAGCTGTTGCCGTAGCTGAGGACCGGACAGCGTCTTTCCGGCTGTGACCATCTTCGAAAGACGGCGCAGGGAGATACGATCGTAATTTCGGACTTCGGAGAAGCTGATGCCCATTCCGCTGAGGATCTACATCACGCCATTTGCCGACAGGGGGGTCGTTGAGCCCGGGCAATGGAGCAGCGACACGGCAAAGAAGGCGCTCGATGTGGTCAATACGATCTGGTCAAAGGCCAAGATCGCGTTCGTGATCAGCGATTGCTTGATGGAGAAGCCGCTCGACATGGCAAAGAGCGCGCGCAGCAATGATCAGCGATTGCTGGGTGTTCTTGCCTCTCGGCACGATCCGGACAATGCCATCCACATCTACCTCGTCAATTCGATTGAAAATCTATCCGCCGGCGGAAGCTCATACCCCAATAGCGAACCCGAGCCGGCAAGCTTCGTCCAGTGGTATGGCAATGACCACGCCAACGGACGCGCCTGGGCTCACGAGCTTGGCCATCTGATGAGCCTCGATCACGTCGAGATCGACTATTCCAATGAGAAGCAGGCGGCGCAACGCGTCAAGAACCTCATGACGAAAGGATTGAGCGCCGGCTCCGACTTGACTGGCCAGCAGATCGATGCAGCCAAGGGCTCAAAGCTGGTCAAGCGATTTGGCGGATAAGTCGTCGGCCGACCGCCGAAGTTGCCGTCGTCCTGCAGATCGCGCGTCCGAAGCGAGGGAACGTCCTCCTCGCGTGGCGATCTCCGCCGAATTCAGAAAAACGACTACATTGTGGCAATCGGCGCGGCCATTCGGCACGGGTCCGGAGCCCGATCTAATCCGCCCATCCAGGCATCGGCCTGACAACGGCGCGCGCTTAATGGGCGCTTAATGCTTTTGCGCAACAGATAGATCACCAGCGCGGAATTAGTCCTAGTTACGAATGCGAGCCGAGCTCCCAAGGAGGGGAATCGGATGGGACTGCTTTTTGTCGGAGTGCTGGCGGGAGTCCTGATCGGCTTTGGCTGGTTCGCGCCTTCCCGAGGGTATTTCCTCGGGTGCGCGTCACGACCCTGTTTCGCTGTCGCCCAACCCGCGCAGCCAATGCCGACGGCGTTGGCGCAAGAGCCTGCGGCTGTCAAATCGAATTCTGCAACGCCGGCAAGGTCCGGCAAAAAGCCATCTCCGAAGAAACGCGGATCGACCGACCTTGCCAAAGCGGCGTCCCCACAGACCGGGATAAGCGTCCCGGCATCCGAACGGCCCGCGGAAATGTCGGAGCCCGCTCTGGACAAGGCGAAGGTTGCGATTGCGACGCAGATGGGGCGGCCGGAAACGGTCGAACTCAGCGACGTGAAGCGCGCAATGCGAAAGAACATGTTTGGACGCCCCGTCGATACGATTTGCGGCCGCGTGAAAGGAAGAAGCGCGTCAGGCGGCGAGACTGGCGAGAGGCCGTTTCTGTATCTCGTGAAGGAGGATGAAGCATATGTCGTCGACGGCAAGTCAGGGTCGGCGGCGTCAACGGCGTATCGAAATATCTGCAATTAGGGATGCGTCGACTGCGCCACCGCGCGGTAGACGCCCAGATGATTTGAGCGGAAAGAATTTCCTCCCAGGTGCCAAGTGATCCCGCAGTGGATACGGCACTAATGCGGCACTGCGCCGCTCTCGTGATGATGCATTCAGGATGAATGCAGCAGCAGGGGAGACGCAATACGGAATGGGAATATCGCGGAAGTTCTTTTCATCTCGAGGACATCATGCACGACATAACCAACACTTCAAAACGGCTCAATGAATCGCTTCACTTGCCGGTTCTGGTGATCATCGAGCCGCTCCTGTTGCCTCGGACATGCATTCTGCACGTCCTCAGGCGGGAGTTGGACGAGCTTGAGATCCTTGACATGGCAACGGTCCACGGCCTGGACTGCACGTCAGCCCGCGATGTTCGTCTGGTGCTGCTGAGTATCGCGGACAAGCCCATCGGCGATCCCTCGGTTGAGGACGATCTTGCCTTCGTTGCGGAGTGTTGTCCCAACGCCGCCACTGTGGTCCTGTCAAACCATGACGACGAGCCGGCCGTGCAGGCCGCGATGCAGCGGGGCGTGCGCGGCTTTCTTTCCACCTCGCTACCGATCGAGATCGCCATAGCTGGCCTGCGCCTTGTTCTTGTCGGCGGCGCCTACAGGCCGTTGCCCGTGGCCGGGATGAACAGGATACCGGATTTCGAGCCGCCGGATGCGCGCGGGCTCGCGCCCGCATATCTGATGAACGAGGGAGCCAGAGTGGCTATCGACAGGAGCGTGACCGATCTCACGCCTCGTGAGCAACAGGTTCTGGCGGAACTGGAGCTCGGCCTGCCCAACAAGCTGATCGCCGCCAAATTGGGCCTCTCGGAAAGCACGGTCAAAATGCACATTCAGCATATCATGAGAAAATGTGCCGCGCACAATCGCACGGAAGCCGTGCTCCGCTGGCGCGGCCGGTTGCCCGCGCCGAGTCGCGATCACGACCCCGGCGCGGCTCTCATGCCGGAGACCTGAAGCATGATCCGGACCCGGAAAGCGCGATGAAGATTCATCCCGATCTCACCGCGATTCAGTCCTCTCTGAATGCACCACGGAAGCTGTCGAGCAGGGGCCTGAGCGCGTAGAGCGCCACGGTGCCGCGTCCCGTCGTGATGAACACCTGAACCGGCATGCCGGGGACGATCTGGATGTCGTTCGCGACGATCTGCCCGTCGTCGATCCGGATCCTGGTCGCGTAGTATGGCTGGTCGGTGCGCTTGTCGAGCAGCCGGTCTGCGGATACGTGCACGACGGTTCCCTTCAGGCGAGGTACGCGACGCTGATTGTACGGTACGAGTTGAACCTCGGCATTGAGGCCGGGATGAACCACATCGATGTCCTCGGGCCTCAGGCGCGCGGTCACGATGAGACGGTCTTGCCGGGGCACCAGGTCCATGAGCGGAGCGCCCGCTCCGATGACGCCGCCGGCCGTATGAATCCGCAGATCGGTTATCACGCCGTCCTCGGGCGCCTTGATCTCCGTTCGCGATAGCTGATCCCTGGCCGCAAGCAACCGCTCGCGGAGCTGGAATATCTGGTTCTGTGCTTCACGAAGCGACTGTGCGATCTCGTTCTGCCTCTCGCTCTCGAGCTTGAACAAGGTGGCCTGCTGTTCACTGATGACCTGCCCGGCGCGGGCAATCTGCGCGGCGATCTCGCCGCGGCGGCCCTCAACGTCGGCCAGCTCCCGCTGCAGGTTCAGAAGCCGCGGCCGCCGTTCGAGTCCCTTGTTGACGAGGGTCGCGACCATATCCAGTTCCTCCCGAACGATGTCGACCCGTTGCCCGGTGGCGGTTTCCTGAGCCTTGAGACCTTCGATCTCCTTCTCGACCTGACGCCTTCGTTCGCGAATGACCGCAAGCTGCGACTCGTGAACCTGGAGGCGTGCCTGGAAAATGAATTGCTGCGCCGACACCGCGGCGGCCGCCACCTCGCTCTGCCTGCTGTCCTGTTCCAGCGCGTCCGGGATTGCGATCCTCTCGAATCTCTGCTGCTCGGCTTGAAGCCGTGCGGCACGAGCAGCGGCATCCCAGAATTGGCCTTGGAGGCTTTGCATCTCCGAGCCGGCCCGGGTGTCGTCCAGCTCGATCAGCGTTTGGCCGCTGCGCACGAGATCGCCATCCGAAACCAGGATCTTCCTGATGATACCGCCTTCCAGATGCTGGATCGTCTTGCGGCTCGATTCCGATTCCACAACACCGGACGCGATCGCGGCGCTCTCGAGCGGCGCGAGGCTCGCCCATGTCCCAAGCCCCAGCATGAAGCAGAGCACCAGCAGATTGCCCGCGACGGTGATACCGCGAAGCCTTCCGCGCGGAGAGGTCGGCGTCGGCGTCGAACACCATGGAAATTCCAGAGGCTCGAAATCGTCGATTGCGGTCACCACGACGCCAGATCGCCGGGCGGGCAGGGGGCTCGCCGGCGCTCGCATGAGCTGGTCCCAGACCATGGGAAGTCTCGAGACGGCGGGAAGCTTCCAGATGGTGAGAGAGTTCCAGATCATGGCGCAATCTGCGAAGTAACCTGGGGTCGGCTCAGGTGCCGTTCAAAGATGTCCTCGCTGTCGCCGAACGCGGCGACCGCACCGCCCTCCATGATGGCAATCTTGTCCGTGGCGGCGAGGAGACCCATCCGGTGGGTGACGACGACAAGGATGACGCCTGCGAGCTTCATGCGCTCGATGGCATCCAGGAGCATTCGCTCGCCCCCGTAGTCGAGGCTGGCGTTGGGTTCGTCGAGAACGACGAGGCGCGGATTGCCGAAAAAGGCGCGGGCAAGACCGAGGCGCTGCCGATACCCGCGCGAGAAGGTTGCTTCACTCTGAACCACCGTGTCGTAACCCAGCGGCAGGCCCATGATCGCCCCATGGATACCGACGAGCTTGGCCGCTTCGATGACCTTCCGCCGGTCGGCATCTTCAAGGCGTGCGATGATGTCGTTGATCGTGTCGCCGAGCAGGTTGATGTCCTGGGGGAGATATCCGAGGCGGTCGCCGCTTCGGCCCTCGCGAAGCAGCGAGACGTCGGTATTGTCGAGGAGGACATGGCCATGCGTTGGCATCGACAGCCCGGCGATCACCTGGCCGAGCAAGGACTTGCCTGACCCGGACGGACCGATGATGCCAAGGCATTCTCCGGGCATGAGGCTGAACGAGACACCGTTCAGGAGAAGACGGTTGGTCCCCGCAAGCCTCACGTCAACATTGTCGACGACGAGGCCGCTTCGCGCCTGCGGCGGAGAAACCTCCGCGTTCTGCTGCCGGGTGACGGGGAATGTGGCGAGAAGTGCGCCGAGCCGCTGACAGGCGCTCATGGCCGTCACGAGTGATTTCCAGCCTGCGACCGCGCTTTCGACCGGCGCGAGCGCCCGGCCAAACATCAGCGTGGCAGCAAAGATGATTGCCGGACTCTTCCCGTGATCGAGGACGAGCCATGCGGCAGCCCCCATGATCAGGACCTGCGACAGCGCGCGAACCGGCTTGGCGGCCAGTGACACGATCTCGCCTCGCCGGAGCGCCACATCGTGCTCTCTGCGGGCGTGCTGCGCGTCACGGTGGATCATGCGCGCAGCGCTATCGAGCATTCCCATGGCGCGGATCATGTGGATGTTGCTCGCTGCAGTCTGGAGGCGGCCGCAGCTTCTGGACAGCGCGGCGCCGGATCTGAGCAGAACGTCTTCCGTCACCAGCTCACCGGCAACCGTGAGCGCGAACAGGAAGGCGACGCAGCAGGCGCCCACCACGCCAAGCAGGGGATGGATCAGAAAGAGGACAAGGAGGAACAAGGGCGCCCAGAGCGCGTCGAACAGCATCGGACATGCGCCGGACTCGACGAACTGGCGCAGCACGGTGAGATCCCGATACGCGCCCGACGCTTGCGTCCAATCGCTGCGAAGCGCCGATTCGAGGCCGACCGAAAGCACGCAAGGACGAAGGCGATCGTCGAGCCAGGCGCCAAGGCGTCCAAGGACGGCGCGCCGCAATGCATCGAACACGCCGCCGACGACCACCGTGATCGCGACAATGAGCGTGAGCAGGAGCAACGTGTCGCCGCTCCGGCTCGACAACACCCGGTCGTAGATCTGAAGAAGATAGATGGAGGGCGCAAACAGAAGCAGGTTGTAGCTGCAGCTATACGCGAATACGAGACCGAGCGGTCCCGCGCAGGACCGGAGGGCCGCGTGCAGTGGCGTCCCGATCTGCGGCAGGATAGGCAATCGAATGGGCGGCATCAGCATGATCGTCACCGCCTGAAATCGAGGTCCGGCGCACTTGACCGATGGCCAACGCAATCCGGCAACGGCATCGTTAGATCATTGGCGTGAAATCCAGGACCGGCGGCCGCGGCCGCCGGTCCCGCCAGTCGGACGAGCGGCTGGTTAGAGCGTATCGAGATGGAAGGTCACTCCGCCACCCCATGCGAAGTTGCCGTCTCCGCCATCGCCGCCGATGCCGGCCACAACTTCCTGGTGCTGGTCCACCATGACCTTGTTGATCTGGGTGGCATCCGTATTGGCGTAGACCTTGGAGGTATCGTAGCCGCTGTAGGATTTCTGGCTTCCGTTCGACTCGGCGTCTCCGCCATGGGCCTTCGAAAAATACGAGGCCTTGGCGTTTGCGCCGCCGGCATCCCAATCCGCCGTCTGTTTGACGTGATCGCCGGTGTTCACGTGCACGTCGGCACCTTCCGCCTTGTTGGTCGGATCGTAGTTGACAGTCGGCTTGCTGATGATGGCTCCCTTGAAAGTACCGTCGCCGCCATTTCCGGCACTTTGACCACCGGTGTCGATCGATTTGACTTTGATCGTATCCGAGATGTTGATTGCCTTTGGCATCATTTGAGGCCTCCGTCGGTTTGTTGGCTGTCGTGCAACATCCATCCCGATCAGGCGGACGCGCGCGGCAAGTCTGGTCCGCCCGCGCACAAGGGCGATAGATGTCAAATCGGACACCATCCGGTTTGGTGGGCCTACGTACGAAAGTACGACATTTCGTCAGGAGAGCGCCTCTGCGCGGGCGTTGCATGCGAAGAGTGGCGACGGCGCGCGCCGCGATGCGATCGGCTATGCGAGCGATGCGACGTTTCGCTATGCCACCAGGTGAAGATCCGACAAGAGATGCGCGGCATCGCCACCCAGTGCGAGATTGCCGTGGCCGCCGTCCCCGCCAACACCGGCGATCTGGACCGCACTCTGATCGATGTGCACGTTGTTGACCTGATCGGCTACGGCCGTCGAATGGGGACCCGCGATTGCGATGTTGATAGGTGCATAGATTGCGACGCTGACATCGATCAGGCTGCCGGAAAAATATCCGTTGCCGCCATTGCCTGCGCTGTTCGAACCGGTCGCGATCGTATCGGAGCCGCCCCACAAGCCGTGGGAAAGAAGGCTTGCATGGCCGCCCGCTGCGGCGTTGTCGTTGCCGCCGTGCCCGCCAATGCCAGCGATCTGAACCGCGGATTGATCCACGGAGACATCATTTATCTGGACCGCGTAAGTGCTGGAGCCATAGCCCGCGATTGCGATGTTGATCGGGTTGTACACTACAAACGAGGTATGGACGAGTTCACCGTAGAACACGCCGTCACCGCCATTGCCGGCCTGGCTTCCGCCCGTTTGAACGCCAAAGACGCCGCCTCCGTTGCTTGATCCCCAGCTGGGGTCGAGCGTCATGACGCTGCCGCCGGCGGCCAAATTGCCATGTCCGCCACTTCCGCCGACGCCCGCGATCTGGGTGGCCGATTGATCGATGTCCACCGTGTTCGATTGATTTGCATGCGCAGTGCCGCCCGAGGCCGCCACCGCAATATTGATCGGATGATAGATCACCACGGGAGCGTCCACGATCGCACCCAAGAAATAGCCGCTGCCGCCGTTTCCGGCGCTGTTGTCGCCGCTCGCGATCACGCCGGCGCCTAAGGACGTACTGACGATGCCGCCCGATGCAATGTTGTCATTGCCGCCATGGCCGCCGACGCCGGCCATCTGAAAGGCGGACTGATCGACATTCAAATTGTTGGACTGATTGGCCAGGGCGACCGAGCCGTATCCCAAACTCACCGAGATGTTGATCGGTTGATAGATCAACAGGGACGCGTGAATGATACTTCCGTAAAAGTAGCCATCTCCGCCGTTCCCGGCCGTGTTCGCTCCGCTCTCGATCGTAGCAATGCCCATCCCGGGATGTGATGCGCCGGAAGCGGGCGTGGTGGACGAAACATCCAGGCCCGCCGCAGCGTGGCTGCCGGCGTGGCCGTCCGCGTCGACCCCTGATGTGGGATGCTTGGATTGAACCGGGTCGGAGTCATGATGCTGGGTATTCGCGCTCGCGGGGTGCGCTCCAGAATCTGCAAATTGACCTGCAAGCGGGCGGGGACCATGGACCAGGGCGCCACCGCCGGCCGCGTCAGTCAGGAACGGTGCGCTCGGTGCCGGACCCGCTTCGTCGTCACCATCGTACCCATCGTGGCGATGGGAGGCGTGATGCAGCCGGATTGCATCCGACATCCGCGAAAAATCCATCGTAGCCTCCCTCATCGCAATCGCTCCGCGCGATCGGACGGGTTCTGCACTCCGGACAGACTGTCATCCCGGGAAGGTCGAATGCCCAGTCGTCAGTTCGGATATAGCGCTTCGTCTGGCACCCGTAACATCGGCTACATCCGTTCGGGTAAAGTGACAGCCTTTGCAACCTTGCGTGGGCCGATGCTTGAAAGTGCGACCTTGAGGAGATGGCGAAAATGGACAATCGAGCTGACGGCCAGATCGCCTGCGGCAAAAATGAATCCACGGCGTTGCCGGATTTAAGTCGCATTGCGACCTAGGTCACGGCCAAAGCTCCCGTCCGGGCAGGGGCGCAACACCGGGGTTTTCCATGTCCGGTCATTTGCGAGTTTATTACGCCGCTTTTACGCTTATTGCAGGTCTCTCGACATCATCCGCGTTTTCGACGCCTCTTTCCGAACTCTTCAATGCCGGTCCCGCCACAGCCCCTGCGCCCGCTTCCGCGGAAGCAGAGTGCTTGACGCGGCCCGGCAAGTCGACCGCCGATGGCCAGCACTGGGTCTATCGGGTGGTAGGCCAGCGCAGATGCTGGTTCCAGATCGCCGAAGGAACTGAGAGGGCGAAGAAGCTGGTTCAGCAACGCGCCACCAAACATCGTGTCGCCGCGGCCGAAGAGAACCAGACCGCGGCGCGCAAGCGGAAGACGGCGGTGGATGCGCGCGCGGAGCTGCCGCGCTCCGCACCTGCGGATACGTCCCGGCCGAGCCCGTCCGTGCCCGCGCAGGTGGTTGATGCCAGTCCCGTCCTCGCCACCGGGATCGCAACCCGCGCGTCGCCGGCCCCCCCTTCCAAACGCGACCGGCTCACGGCTGACGAGATCACGCCGCGCCAGGTCGACGTGGAGGCACTCCTGGCGGCGGCGCCGGCCGCCAGTGACGTGGTTGCCGCCTCGGCGGCGCCGCTCGCCTCTTCCGCCGCAGAGGCGGGCGATGACGGACGGGTCTGGACCTGGCTTGGCATGCTGCTGATGGCTTTGGGGCTTATCTCCGTCTTGAGCGCGAGTCCAACCATTCGGTGGGCCGCGCTGCTGCCCCAGCTATCATTCGCTTGCCTGCGGCGAGTTGACGCCAGCAGGCAGAATGGGCCTCGAGCTCCCTGGCGGCGCGGCTCCCTGGTTTGGGCCCAACAGGGCTTATGGGGCAATGCCTGGCGTCGCTCAACACCACAGCCTTCAGCACCGATCGCGGTGAGTGTCTGAAGGCTTCTCTTGTCGAGGGCGAGTTCTCTCGAGAAATTTCATGCGTTCGCTCAATCGCGAGCCGCCGGGCGCCCTGCCTATTCGGAAACAACCCAGTTTCGCAGACCATCGATCGTGCGAAATCCGTCGGCGGCGTGGGATCGGATCGATGGATGGAAGCCTTGCATCATCTCCGCAAGCGCGTGTCCTGGACCGAGGTCCAGGACTTGATCGACCCCGAGCTCTACGAGAGCCTCCAGCGTCGCCGCCCAGTCGATCGGGCGCGCGATCTGGCATGCGAGCTTTGCTGTCGCATCGGTCACGGAGAAGATGCGCTCGCCGCCATCCCCGGCGAGGAGGGTCCGTTGGTCTGCGACATGAGCGCGTCTGCTGGTCGCAAGCGCCTGCTGCAAGGGCGTACAGGCCGGTTCGAGACGCCTCGTATGCGAGGCGATTTTGACGGCGAGGAGACCGGCGCGGGCGGCACCTTGGGTCGTCGCCTCCTGACAGAGGTCGACGACATCGCGCTCCGCGCCTCCAACCACGACAAGAAGGTCGGGATTCCAGATTGCGATCTCGCAGCGGTGCGTCCGGAGCAGGTGGTCGAGCGTAGTTCGTTCGAGCCCGCGGACGTAGCCGAGCCGCCCGTCCGGGCCCGCCACGTCGTCCATCAATCGGGCGCGAATATCGGTCAGTCGTAACGCTTCCGCGGCGGTCCATATTCCCGCAACGCTCCAGGCCGCCATCTCGCCGACGCTGTAGCCCGTGACAGCGGTGTCCTCAGTCAGCAAGTCCGCGATACAGGCGTGGATCGCGAGCGCCGATGTGACGGTCAGGATCTGGCTGGCATGGTTGGCGGACAGCTCGTCCGCGCCGCGCGTATTTATGAACTTCCGCGGATCTTCGCCGAGACAAGCGGTCGCGGCGGCGAAGACCGATTCCGCAGCAGGCCGATCGGCGACGAGATCGAAGATCTTGTCTGACAGGGTGCCTTGTCCGCCGCAGAGCAGTGCAAGCATCAGGGTGCCAGCCGATCGACGAAGAGAGCGTCCACAAACAGAGCCATGGCGAGCAGATCTGCCGATCCGCCCGGACTGAGATTGCGCGCGACGAACGCCCGGTGAATCCCGTCGGCGTGTTTGCGCCAGCCTGGGCAACCGATTCCGCCCGAGGCAAGGAATGCGGATGCGCTGGCCTGCGCGAAGCGCAATCCGTCAGCTCCGCCCCTGTGCAACAGATTGGTGTCGGCAACATCTGCGATCAGCGCCATGCAGGTCTGAACCCGGACCGCCTCCTCATCCTGAGGCGCGAGCGTCCGCGCCGCGTGCAGCGCGGGAAGGGCGATGTCATAGACGGAGGGGAAGCCACAAGCCGCTTCCGCCCTGGCGCCGCCGGCGCCGTAGCGACGCGACGCCACGGCGCCGTGGCTGCGCAGGGATATCGGGCCTGCGTGGATGGCGTCGCCCCAACGTTGCGACACCAATTCGCCGAGCGGCTTGCGAATGCCGAGAGCGCTGCGATACCCGGCCGCTGCGCAGAGCAGACCCAGTCCGAAGATCGCGCCGCGATGCGTGTTCACACCTGAGGTCGCAGCCAACATCGCGCGCTCCGCCGCAACCCCGATCGCGCGCAACCGGTCCATGCCGGCGCCCTCGGCGCCCGCGGCTGCGAGGTCGTGGAAGAACGGAGCCAGCGTGTCGGCACTCCGGCACAGGAGCCCGGCGTCCATATCGCGATGAGCGCCGTTGTCGACGTGGCTGACGAGCCCCGGCTTCGGATAGGTCTCGACCTCGAGTTTCAGGCACAGCGATGCGAGATGACCGAGCTGCTCCGCGCAGAGCGCGCGTTGCGGCGGCGCTTGCCATCTCAGCGCGACATTCATGAGGCGCCACCCGCGAGAAACGCCGCACGCGTGGTGACATGAACGCCGGCCGCGCCCTTGACCAGGACTTCGTCCTCGTCAGCGCCGGTCAGCTCGCGCCATTGCACGCCGCCGGCGTGATAGACGATCTCGCCGTCCAGCCGCATCGGCGCCGTCTCTGCGATCCGCGCGATGTCGGACGGCAGGGTGTTCGCGTGCGTCGCCGACGACAGCGGCCAGAGCAGGTCGAGGTCCGATCCATCCGACAGATAGGGCAGGCCGGTGAGATGCTGCCAGGCCAGACTGCCGTACGTGCGCGTCTGAGGCAGAAGGCGGACGAGCAGGTCGATGGTCCGGTGCCACGACGCCGGCGCGGCTGCTGCCGTATCCGCCAGCAATGGCGGCGGAGCATGCACGATGAGTTCGCCGGGGGCGAGCGCGACCGCGATACGCCGCTTGCCGTGGCTCGGCGGCAGCGGCAGGCCGAGCGGAATCATGCCTGCGGGATCGTTGCAGGCCGGCCTGCGAACCACGAGCGGGCGGCTGGCGCGCGCCCAGCCCTCGATGATCGGCTCGCTGGCAAGCGCGGGATTTCGGCTCATCGCGGCGGACCAGCCGGTGGCCGAGGCCGTCACCATCGTATGGCGCTGGAGCGCTTCAGCCATGTGGCGCCCCCTGATGCGCGGCCGCCGCGAGCGTGACAACCCGATCGGCGATCTCGGCCGCCTTCCGCCGGCCGCCACGCTCGGCGCCGAGCCGCGCGCGATCGTCCTGTCCCTGCGGCCGTTGCAGCACGGCGGCAAGCTGCGGCGCCAAAGGCGTATTTTCATCCCAGACGGCGTGAATGCCGCCGGTCTGCACCATGTTGTCGAGGCCGGGTGCGAACACCGGCGTCGCTTCCGCCTTCGCCTTCAGCACATCGATCGGCAGCTTGGTGACCCGCGCCATCGACGGCAGATCCATCACCGCGGGATGCGCGCCGGGCAGCGCTACCAGCGTAGCCGTGGCGAGCGCGGTGGCGATGAACGCACCGGCCGCGCTGCCGCCATAGAGCAGGCCGACGGTGCGGTGTCCCTCGGCTTCCGCCAGCAGCAGGGCCTTGGCGAGATGCGACAGATATTCGCTGAGTCCCAGCAGCTCGTCGCGCTTGCTCATGCGCTGGCTGGCGGAATCCACCAGGACCAGGATCGGCGCACGATCGCCGGATTTAACGATCTCGATCACGTGGCCTGCGAGCGCGATCGCATCGTCGACGCCGAGCGGCTGACCCTGCGTGATGCCGAGCACGTGGACGCGACCTCCATCGGGAAGGATCGCCTGTCCCGCGATCATCGCGCCGGTGGTTGCGATCTTGCTGCCGTTCGGAAAGAGACTGGCCAGGATGTCATCGAGCATCATCGGCGTTCTCCCTGTTGTCTGCCGCGCGAAGAAATGCGGCTGTGGGAAGCGCGGGAATCTCCGTCGGCTGGTCGATGCCGAGTGCCTGCCAGATTTCGACGGCGTCCGCGGCCTCGCCGAAACGCTGCAGCCGTCGCTCAAGGCGGTTCTGCTCGGCCTCGAGAGTTGCGGCGTTGCAGCCTCGCTTGATCCCGAGCGCGTGGATCGCCGCCCCGCGAAACGCCTGCGCCTCGTCGTCGACGAACGCATCAGCGCCGCCGATGAGGTAGCGATGCTTGCCGCCCATGGTGCGCCACACCAGCGCGCGATCGCGCGAGTCGAACTCCTCGATGCCCTTGTTGGTCTCGATCACTTCGGGGCCGCTGACACTGAGCCGGCCTTGTTCCGAGATGATCAGGCGCGAGCAGGTGCCGGCGATCAGGCTGCCGCCGCCATAACAGCCGGCACGGCCGCCGATCAGGCCGACGACGTGGATGCCGGCGCGCCGTGCCTCGATGATCGCCCGCATGATCTCGGCGATCGCGAGCTCGCCCGCATTGGCTTCTTGAAGCCGCACACCGCCGGTGTCGAACAGGATCAGTACGTCCTGATGAAGCGCACGCGCGGCGCGCAAGAGGCCCGTGAGCTTGGCGCCATGGACCTCGCCGAAGGCACCGCCCATGAAGCGTCCCTCCTGTGCCGCGACGAGCACGGGCGCGCCGTCCAGGCGGCCGCGGCCGACGACGATGCCGTCGTCGAACTGCTCCGGCAGGTCGAAGATCGCCAGATGCGGGCTCATCTCGCGCAGCTCGGGTCCAATGAATTCGGCAAAGCTGCCGGCGTCGACGAGCGCGTCGATGCGCTGGCGGGCACTGGCCTCGTACCAGCTCAGCGAAACATTGTCGGCTGTGGTCGCTGTCATCGTTCCGGCTCCTCGATCTTGCGGACGCCTTGCGCAAGGCGCAGCGCCACTGTGTCGGGCCTCGCGCCGCCGTCGTTGATGGAAATGCGCAAGCCCCCGGCAGAGCGGCGGGCGACGAAGTCGCGGACCACGGCGTCCCAGATCATGCCGAAGCCATGAGCGGCCGTCGCGATGTCGATGGTGCAGACATCTGCCGGCGAGACGCGTTCCAGCAGGACCTCGAGATTGCCGGAGGCGACGACGCCGACGATCGCCTGGGTGCGGGTGCCGCCGGCGCATCTCGGGGCAGTCAGTCTGAAGCTGAGCTTTTCCATGCAAAACTCCTCACCAATTGCGGAAGCGGCTGGGCGGGCGGTAGAGACCGCCGGAGGCCAGCATGAGGTCCTTGATCGAGCGGGCCGCCAGCAGGCGCCGGTCGGCGTCGAGCGGATCGATGCCGAGATCCTCAGGGCGCTGGATCACGCCGCGCTGCCTGAGCTGTTCGACCAGCTTCGCGTCACGCGCGCGTCCGATGTCGGTGTAGCCGGCAACGCCGCGGATCGCCTGCTCGCGTTCGTCCTTGCTCCGGCACATCAGCAGGTTGGCAATGCCTTCCTCGGTGACGATGTGGGTGACGTCGTCCGAGTAGACCATGACCGGCGCGAGATCGAGCTTGAGCTCGCGCGCCAGATCGAGCGCATCGAGCCGCTCGACGAACAGCGGCGCATTGCGCTCGCCGAAGGTCTCGCCGATCTGCACCACCAGCTTGCGGCCGCGGCGCAGCGCCGCGTTGGAGTCGGGATCGGCTTCGGCGCCGGCCTTGAGCCAGGGTTCGCTCGGGTGGCGCCGGCCGCGCGGATCGGAGCCCATGTTGGGCGCGCCGCCGAAGCCGGCGATGCGGCTGGTCGTCACCGTCGAGCTGTGGCCCTCGAGGTCGACCTGGAGCGTCGATCCGATGAACATGTCGCAGGCATAGAGGCCCGCCGTCTGGCAGAAGGCGCGGTTCGATCGCAACGAGCCGTCGGGACCCGTGAAGAAGACATCGGAACGCGCCGCGACGTAATCCTCCATGCCGACTTCCGAGCCGAAACAGTGGATCTGGTCGACCCAGCCGGATTCGATCGCCGGAATGATCGTGGGATGCGGGTTGAGCGCGAAATGGGTGCAGATCTTGCCCTTGAGGCCGAG
Source organism: Bradyrhizobium sp. Mp27 (assembly GCF_029953005.1). NCBI lineage: Bacteria > Pseudomonadati > Pseudomonadota > Alphaproteobacteria > Hyphomicrobiales > Nitrobacteraceae > Bradyrhizobium > Bradyrhizobium sp. Mp27. The sequence goes on from NZ_JASAUS010000017.1 coordinate 56,199, forward strand.
CCTCTCGCCATAAGTCGGTAGCAGCAGCTCGATCGCGGCGGTGTTGAAGCCGATGCCATGGTTGAGCCGGCGCACGCCGTAGGGCGCGTAGATTCCCTTGATCGCGAGCATTGCCGTCAGGATTTGGGTCTCGGTGATCGCGGCCGGGTCGCGGGTGAAGAGCGGCTCGACATAGAAGGGACGACCGGCCTCGACCACGAAATGCACGAGGTCGCCGGGAATATCGACGCGCGGCACCTTGTCGACGATCTCGGTGACCTGCGCCACGACGAGGCCGTTCTTGTAGCTCGTCGCCTCGACCACCGTCGGTGTGTCTTCGGTGTTCGGTCCTGTATAGAGATTGCCGTCCTTGTCGGCGCTCACCGCCGCGACGAGCGCGACGTTCGGCGTGAGATCGATGAAATACCGGGCGAACAGCTCGAGGTAGGTGTGCACGGCCCCGAGCTCGATCTTGCGGCCGAACAGCATGCGCGCGATGCGGGCCGATTGCGGGCCCGAATAGGAGAAGTCGAGCCGCCGCGCGATTCCCTTGTCGAAGATGTCGAGGTGGGAGGGCAGGACCACCCCCGACTGCACCATGTGCAGGTCATGGACATCCTGGGGGTCGAGGTTCGCGAGTGCCGAGGCGAGGATGTCGGCCTGCTTCTGATTATCGCCCTCCAGGCACACCCGGTCCCCTGACCGGATCACCGCCTTCAGGAAGGCAGGCAGGTTCGCGATGGGCACCATCTTGCCCTTCGCGTACTGGCCGCCGGCCGCCAGGCGCTCCGCCAGGGCGGCCTTTTGCATACCCCAATCGCTCATTTCGGCTCCTTGGCATGCGGGGTTGGCTTTCGATTGGCCTAATGTATGCGTATTGCCTCCTTATGTCAATTAATGTATACTTTAACCCATAAGCGATGGATATTCGCATACACAGGAGGGAATTTACGATGCGAATGCATGCAGATAGTCCAAGTCCTGGGGATCGTGCCTTGCTCGCCGAGGGGAGGCGCCCGTGACCATTTCCGGCGTAGCGCTGCTCGCGATCTGCACTCTCTTAGGGGGGCTGCTGGGGGACCTGCTCGGCGTCGCCCTCGGTGTGAAGGCCAATGTCGGCGGCGTCGGCATCGCCATGATGTTCTTGATCGCGGCCCGGCTCTGGCTGGTGCGGCACGGCATACTCAGCCACGGGCTCAAGACCGGCGTCGAGTTCTGGGGCAGCTTCTACATTCCGATCGTGGTCGCCATGGCCGCGCAGCAGAACGTGGTCGCTGCGGCAAAAGGCGGTCCGATCGTCGTCATTGCGGGGATCGGCGCGGTCGCGGTGTGTTTCGCGATGGTGGCCCTGATCGGCCGGTTCAGCGGTCGTGTCGAGACCATGGACGAGATCGAGGCGCGAGAGGCCGAGGCGCTCGCTGCACCTGTGCCCCACTTCAAGTCCGGGAGGATCGGATGATCATGATGTCTCACATTCTCGCCGCCAATGCGCTGATCACTGCGTTCGCGGCCGTCGGAATCCTGATGTGGATCTCCGGGACGATCTCGAAATATCTCACCTTCGGACGCATTCACGCCTCGGCGATTGCGATCATGCTGGGCCTCGCGCTGGCTTTTTGGGGAGGCATCTCCACTGGCGGCGAGAAGGGCGTGGCCGACCTGCCGGCCTTGGCCGGGATCGGCTTGATGGGCGGAGCGATGCTGCGCGATTTCGCCATCGTCGCCACCGCCTTCGAGGTCGATGTCGTCCATGCGCGCAAAGCCGGGGTGATCGGCGCGGTCGCACTCGGATTGGGAACGGTGGTGCCGTTCATTCTCGGCGTGTTCGTCGCTGCGGCGTTTGGCTACACTGACGCGGAATCGCTGACGACGATCGGCGCCGGTGCTGTCACCTACATCGTGGGCCCGGTCACGGGCGCGGCGATCGGCGCATCCTCACCGGTTATTGCGCTCTCGATCGCGACCGGTGTATTCAAGGCGGTGATCGTCATGATCGGCACGCCCTTTGTGGCGAAGATGATCGGCCTGAACAATCCGCGTAGCGCGATGGTGTTTGGCGGCTTGATGGGAACGGTCAGCGGCGTGTCTGGAGGGTTGGCGGCGACGGACCGGCGTCTGGTGCCCTACGGTGCGCTGACGGCGACATTTCACACCGGGCTCGGATGCCTGGTCGCGCCCTCGATCCTTTACTTCGCGGTGCGCGCGATCACGGGAGGCTGAATGGCAGAAGTATTGAAGGTCGCGGTCGACGCGGAGGACGATGGCGGGCTGCTCTCCGATCGCATCCGGAACGCGCTCACCGACGAGATTGCCTCGGGTGCGCTCGTCGCCGGTTCGGCCCTGGAAGAGCAGCAGCTTGCCGATCGTTTTGGAGCTTCCCGCACGCCGGTGCGGGAGGCGCTTCGCCAGCTCGTTGTCAGCGGCCTCGTCGAGGTGCGTGGCCGCCGCGGCCTCGTCGTTGCGCGGATGACGCCGGAGCGCATCATGGACATGTTCGAGACCAGCGCCGAGGTCGAAGCCATGTGCGTCAGGCTCGCGACCTATCGCATGACGCCGCTCGAGCGCAGCCATCTGATCGAGCTCCATGACGCCTCGTTGGAGATGGTCGAGGCCAACGATGTCGACGCCTATGACGCGTTCAACCGCGAATTCCACGAATGCATCTACCGCGCAACGCACAACTCGTTTCTCGCCGAGCAGGCGCAGGACGTGCGTTCGCGGCTCAGCGCCTTCCGCCGCACCCAATTGCGGCAGGGTGATCGCATTCGCAAGTCCCGCGACGAGCATGACGCCATCATGCAGGCGATCGCGGAAGGTGACGGAGAGACCGCAGCGCGCCGAATGCGCGCGCACATGCTGAATGCCGCGTCCGCGCTCAGGCGCTATATCGATGATCGCCTCGGCTGAGTAGCCTGATCGCACGATCGACCCAATAGCTTGACCGCATCCGGCGGCCGCAGGCATGGACTATTGGTAAGGTCGCGTGCCCATTCTGCCTGATCGAGGCGCGCCGCGCTCGTATCGCGCCGAGCGGCTTGAGCGAGGCGTCAATATTTCTACATCCACTCAGATCCGTTCCTGCGTGCCGGTTTGACAGGTATCAGAAAGCTGTTGGGCGAATAGTCCGAAGTCCGCGCACCGAAAAGATACTACTCGAACCTCAACCTCCGAATAGAAGCGATTGCGTCAAATGCGCGATAGTCCGGCCTCACAAGCCAGTCGATCGGGCCGTCGAACGCGACGCAAGACGGGTCGATCATGGCGCACACGACGTGAACTGCCGATTGGGCGGCTTGGGCCGGCGCCTGGCTTGAGACGCTGGTCCTTGTCCCTAGGCATAGGGACAGACACGGTCGTGCGATCCGCTTAGGGTCGCTCGCCTGGTTGCTCGTAACCCCGGGACAGGGCTTGAACATCGGACGATCTCCTCCGGGTCCTTGACGCTGCCCCGCGGGGTCCGATGCAACCGGCCGAAGCACTGGGCGGACAGGGAGGAGCTGCATGACGATCGGTTTCACGCGAGTTTGTCTTGTTGTCGCCTGCGTACTTTATGGATATGCGGCGCACGCGGAAATTAAAGTCGGAATTGTGATTTCGGCCACCGGCCCGGGATCTGCGTTGGGGCAACCCCAGCTCAAGACTGTCGCAGCTCTGCCAAAAGAGATCGGCGGAGAGAAGGTGACCTACATCATCCTGGACGACGAGTCTGACTCCACCAAAGGGATCCAGAACGCGCGCCGGCTCGTGATCCAGGACAAGGTCGATGTGCTCGTCGGATCTTCTCTGACGCCGGTGACCATGCCGATGCTCGACGTCGCGCTGGAGTCGAAGACGCCGCTGCTATCGCTTGCGGCCGCCACCGCCATCGTTCAACCGCTGGACGACAAGCGCGCCTGGGCCTTCAAGGTCGTCCCCAACGATGACCTGATGGCGAGCGCCATTCTCAAATACATCGCGAAATCCGGCGCGAAGACACTTGGCTTTATCGGTGTTTCGGATGGGTATGGCGAAGGTTACTATAAGGAGGTGAGCCGCCTTGCGCCGACCTTGGGTCTGACAGTGACGACGCATGAAGTCTACGCGCGTGCGGACACCAGCGTCACCGGCCAGGCGTTGAAGGTGATGTCGACGAATCCTGACGCCGTCTTCATTGCTTCTGCAGGTACCCCGGCGGTCCTGCCGCAACAGGCGCTCCGTGAGCGTGGATACACCGGAAAGATCTTTCAGACGCATGGCGTGGCGAGCGAGGAGTTCATCAAGCTCGGAGGCGCGACCGTCGAAGGCGCTATTTTCGCCGGCGAGGCCTTTACCATTGCGTCCGATCTTCCGGCGGGAGACCCGTTCCGTCACGCGACGGAGCAGTTCGTGACCGCCTATGAGGCGGTGAACGGTCAGAAGCCCAATATGTTCGCGGCTCACCTCTGGGATGTCGTCGCGCTGATCGGGAAAGCTGCGCCGAACGCGCTGAAGACGACGAAGCCGGGTACGCCCGAGTTTCGTGCAGCTCTGCGGGACGAACTCGAGCGCGGGGAGAACATCTATCTCAACAACGGGCTGTCGAACATGAGCAAGACCGACCACAACGGCTATGATGAACGCTCAGCCTTTTTGATCAAGGTCGAGGGCGGGAAGTTCCGCTTGGCGAGATAGCAGCGCGCCAGTCTCGGGAAGACGCGATGTTGAAGCCGAGCTTCTCGTCGGTGATCTCGACTCCTCAGCCTGGAGGACAGGGCGTCACGCCGTCAGCGCGCCACGAGAGGAACATAGTGTTCGAGTTCAGGATCCGGGAAATGGATGGTCCGGCCAAGCTCTGCGGAGCGATAGAGTCCCATAAGCATTTCCATGACGCCGACCCCGTCATCGAAGGTTTCTGCCGGACTCATGCCTCGCCTGAATGCCTCCACCATATGGCGGTTCTCGTCGGTGTAGCCGTAGATGCCGGCTTCGTCCTCGACAACCGGCATCAGACCTTGCTCGGAATTCTGCTTCTCGACGAGGTCCTCGCCCTCTGATCCGCTGATCGCGCGGGAGAGGAAGACCTTGAGGCCAGTCGAGAGCGAGGAGAACTCCATCGAATATTCGGGACCAAGCAATTCAAGCTGGATGCGCAAGCCGGCGCCGACATACGCCCATGAGGTTGTCGCCTCGATCATCAATTGATGCCCGTCAGTATCTTCCATCGTAAGAATCCCGCGCGCGAAATCTTCGACCGGACGTTTGGTGAAATCGACACCCATTCGCCTCTTGAGGTCGGCAGCGTAGTGGGGGCGCGTCCATTTGAGATTGGCCGTCGTGGCGCTGGCACTGACCAGCCGTAGGGAATCGCGCTTTGCGCCCGGCGCGGTCAGCATGAAGCGTGCGACCTCGACTGAATGGCACATCATGTCGGAGAGCACGCCCCCTCCCTGCTTGTCGCCCTGCCAGAACCACGGCTCGTGCGGCCCTGAATGCTCCTCGGCGGCACGCGCGAGATAGGGGCGTCCACTTCCGGGTACGGCTCGGCGCCAGATGATGTCCTTGCCGCGCATCACCGCGGTCGAGAAAAGCTGGTTCTCCAGATAACCGTGAAGCAGGCCTGCATCTTCGACGAGCCTGCGCATTTCCCGTGCCTCGGCAAGCGTGCGGGCGAGTGGCTTTTCGCAAGCAATGGCGCGCAGGGGAGCCCCGGCCTTGGTCACGCGGTGGATCTCGCGCATGATGTCGAGACGGCTGTCGTTCGGCGTCAGCAGCCAAAGCGCATCGACCTCGCCAGACATTGCCATCGCTTCGATGCTGTCAAACACATGCGCCGGCCCAAGGCCAAGATTGCGCGCCTTGTCGGCGATGCGCGTCCGCCGCTCGGCGGAACGGCTGTAGACGCCGCCGACGCTGACGTTGCGCACGCCGAGCATGGACTGCAGATGGAACGCGGCGATGAAGCCGCTGCCGACAAGGCCGATGCGCAGCATTGGAAGTTCCGTGAGCTTCTGCATGTCAGACACCTCCTTCAATGAAAATGCGGTGGTTTAGACCGACGTGGGCGTTCTGCGTTGCCTGCCCGGGATCGCGGCCAGCAGTGCCTGCGTGTAGGGATGCTCCGGCCGTTCCAGCAGATCTGCCGTCGGCCTGATCTCGACGATTTCTCCGAGGCGCATCACTGCGATCCTGTCGCAGACCTGGGCCGCGACGTTGAGATCGTGGGTGATGAACAGCACCGCCAGCCGCAGCCGCGCCTTCAAGGTCTCGAGCAAGGTGAGCACCTGCGCCTGGACAGAGACGTCGAGCGCTGACACCGGTTCGTCGGCCACCAACACCTCCGGGTCGAGCGCCAGCGCGCGCGCAATTCCGATCCGCTGGCGTTGCCCTCCGGAGAATTCATGCGGAAAGCGTCGCGCGGCGCTCGGGTCGAGACCCACGAGCGCCAGCAGTTCCCCGGCACGCGCGAAGGCCTGCGCCGGCGGGACGCCGTGCGCGATCGGTCCGTCGGCGATAATTCGCCCGACGCGGCGACGCGGATTGAGCGAGGCGAAGGGATCCTGGAACACCATTTGGACGTGCTTGCGGGCGGCCCGCAGGCCGGCACCGCGAGCCTCGGAGAAATCCAGCTCGCCGATACGGACCACGCCCGCATCGGCGTCGGTGAGACGCATCACCAGCCGACCGATCGTGCTCTTGCCCGAGCCGGACTCTCCAACGAGGCCGAGCGTCTCGCCGCGCCGGATTTCGAAGGTCACATTCTTTACGGCTGCGACCTCGGTCTGCGAACTGAACCAGTCGCTGCCACGATAGATCTTCGCAAGTCCAGTCGCGGCGCAGGCGATCGGTTCGTCTTCGACCCGGACCCGGGCCGGCGGGGTCCCGCCGGGCACCGCGGCGAGCAGTCGACGCGTATAGGGATGCTGCGGGCGTTCGAGCACGTCCTCCACGGACCCCTGTTCGACGACGCGACCCTTCTCCATGACCGCGACGCGGTCCGCGATGTCGGCGACGACGCCGAAATCATGGGTGATGAACAGCACCGCCATACCGCGCCGCTGCTGAATGTCCCGGATCAACCGAAGGATCTGTGCCTGGGTCGTGACGTCGAGTGCCGTGGTTGGTTCGTCCGCGACCAGGATCGATGGTTCGAGCGCGAGGGCCATTGCAATCATGGCACGCTGACGCTGGCCACCCGACAACTGATGCGGGTAGCTGCGGATGATCCGATCGAGGTCGCGCATGCCTACCTCTTCGAGGAGGGCGCGCAAGTGGGCCTGCCGCTCAGTTGGCGTGAATTGTCCGTGCGCCTCGAACGCTTCCATGATCTGGTCGCCGATCCTGATCACAGGATTGAGCGCTGTCATCGGTTCCTGGAAGATCATCGCGATGCGTCGCCCGCGCAACGTCCGCCATTCTGCTGCGGGGAGGTTCAGCAGATCGCGCCCCTCAAAGTGTATGGCCCCTGCAACCGGGCGAATGGCCCTGGGCAGCAGGCCCATGACGGCAGAGGCGCAGACCGATTTACCGGAGCCGGATTCACCGACGACGCAGAGGATTTGTCGCGGATGCAGAGCAAGCGAAACGTCCTCGACAGCAGAGGCGCGATCCCCGCCGGCGGGCAACGCCAGCGTCAGCCGCTCGATCGACAGGATTGCCTCCGTTGTCTCGCTCATGCTGCCCGATCCGACATCACGTCTTTCTCATCCTGGTCACGCTGCCAGTGCAATGCCGTCCTTGCGATGGTCCGACGCGCCGAGAATGACGCCCCTGGAAGGATCGACGTGCACAGCCTGACAACCTCCGAGCGGTTCGTCCGCCCAGGTCACGCGATGACCGCGCGCAATCAATTCGTCGGCGACAGAGCCGGGAATCGTGGGTTCGAGGCTCAGCGTGCCATCAAACGCAAAGCTGCGCGGCGCATCCGAGGACTGCTGAATGTCGAGCCCACGGTCGAGCACGCCGCTCAGGATCTGCACATGTCCCGCCGCCTGGTATTGTCCACCCATCACGCCGAAGGCGATGATCGGCTTGCCGTGCTTCGCCAGCAAACCCGGAATGATGGTGTGAAAGGGACGTTTTCGCGGCGCAATCGCATTGGGATGTCCTTCGAGAAGGGAGAATCCCGAACCGCGGTTCTGTAATAGCACGCCAGCGCGAGGAGCATAGATGCCGCTGCCGAACGCGAAGAAGAGCGAATTGATGAAAGATACCATGTTGCCGTCGCGGTCGGCGACTGCAACGTAAGCCGTGTCACGATGAACAGGCATGTCAAAATCCGCTGATGCGCTGGCACGCTTCCGGTCGATGGAGGAGCGCAATGCCGCGACTGACGCCTCCGAGAGTAGCGAGTCGACATCGAGCGGACGGAATTCCGGATCGGCGACCAGCGCGTCGCGCTGCCGGTAGGCCGCCTTGGTTGCCTCGGCAAGGAGGTGAATGCGATCCACCTCGCCGAGCGCCGGGTTGGCCATGTCGAAGCCGGCAAGGATGCGGGCGATCAGCAGCGCCGCGACGCCCTGTCCGTTAGGCGGACATTGCAGGATTTGATGATCGCGGTAGTCGGCGCTGATCGGCTCGACGTACTCCGATCGGGCACTTGCGAAATCTTCAAGCTGCATCACTCCGCCCAGCGCCTTCAATGTCGCGACGATTTCTTCGGCGACGGCACCTTCGTAAAACGCGGCGCGTCCCTCGCGCGCAATCCGGCGCAGCGTCGCGCCGAGTGCGGGATGATTGAGCTTGCTGCCGACGACGGGCGCGGCGCCACCGGGCAGGTAGACCGGTGCGCCAGTCTGATGTCGTTCGATGCGATCGGCGTAGCGCGCCCAATCCAGCGCGGCGCGGGGCGTCACCACAAAGCCGGTCTCGGCCGCGCGGATCGCCGGCGCCAGAACCTCGTCCAGGCCTTTTGAACCATAGTCGCCGGCGAGGCGGCACCACGCATCGACCGCCCCCGGAACTGTGACTGCATGGGGTGAATCGTCCGGGATCGATGCCAGCCCGCGCTGCCGAAACCAGCCGAGTTCAGCCTTCGCCGGCGCTCGGCCCGAACCGTTGACGGCGACGGGTTTGCCGGAGGCGGGCGCATAGATCGCAAAACAGTCGCCGCCGATGCCGGTCATATGCGGATCAATGACACCCTGGAGGGCGATCGCGGCAATGGCGGCATCGACTGCATTGCCGCCACTGCGCAGGATCTCGACCGCAGCGAGCGTGACAGCCGGATGAGAGGTCGCGGCCATGCCCCGGTCACCCACCGCCAGCGAGCGCCCCGGCACCATGAAATCGCGCTGTCCCCAGCTCATGCCCTTCTCCGATTGTTGTTGTGAGGCCGCGTGGCGAGGGCTGCGGCAGCCGGTTCATCGCAAAGGATATCGACGTTGCCATGCAGGCGGAGTGCCGAGGCAGGACAAGCTGCTGTGATCGGACCCTCGATCGCGGCTGCGACTGCGGCCGCTTTCTCCGGTCCCTTGGCGATAAGGAGGATGCTCCGAGCCTCCAGGATTGTCGCTATGCCCATTGTGATCGCACGTTCGGGAACCGACGCCGGATCGGGAAAATTGATGGCATTCGCGATGCGGGTGGCTTCGTCGAGTCTGACCTCGCGGGTACGTGAGGCGAAATCCGAACCTGGCTCATTGAAGCCGATATGGCCGTTGGCGCCGATGCCGAGGAGCAGCAGGTCGATGCCCCCGGCAGCCGCAATCTGCGCCTCATAGCGCGCGGCCTCGGCGGCGACGTCGTCGGCCGTGCCATCGGGGATCCTTGCCCGACCGGCTTCGATATCCACATGCCCAAACAAATGCTGCTGCATGTAGGCATGGAAGCTTCCGGGCGATTGAGGGGCGACGCCCACATATTCATCGAGGTTGAAACTCGACACCGTTCGGAACGAGATGAGGCCGGCGCGGGTCGCGGCGACAAGGCGGGCATAGAGCGGCGCCATTGTCGCTCCGGTCGCAAGACCGAGGGTAACCGGCCGTCGATCGTGCAGCCGCGCGATGACGAGTGCGGCTGCGCGTTCCGCGACGGCGGCGGCATTGCCGACAACTTCGATTCTCGGCGCCTGCTCCTTCATGCCGCGACATCTGCTGCCGTGAAAGGAAGAGCCAGCGGGCCCGCATCCTTGCCGATGCCAAACAGCGAGCGATGCACGAGGTCGATGGCGCTGCCGATCGCGCCGATCAGCGTAGCGCGATTGCCGAGCGCGCTGAGCTCGATACGAACAGGCTCGCGCATGCAGCGTCCCAGATGTTCATCGATCCGGACCTTCAGCTCGGGCCGCGCGCCGATGCTGCCGCCCATGATGATGATTTCCGAATCGAGGATGCTGTGCACCGCCAGGATCGCGGTCGTGAGGATCCGGCCGACTTCGTCGATCGTCACTCGTGCCGCCTCCTCGACCGCGAGCCGATCGAAGACATTGCGTACGGTACTGCCGGGCGCGCCGCCGAGCGCGATATAGCGTTCGACAATGCCGGCGCTGCCGATCGCGGTTTCCAGGGTGCCGAACCGAAGGCCGCGCGCATCGTAGGGATCGCCCCCAAGCGGCAGGTAAGCTATCTCGCCGGCCGCCCCGCGTGCGCCGCGCACGAGATAGCCGTTCGAAAAGATGCCCATGCCAATGCCGGTGCCGACTGCGATGAAGGCGAAACTGCGCGCCTTGCGGCTGTTGCCGCGCCAATGCTCCCCGATTGCGGCGAGATTGACGTCATTTTCGATGGCGACGTCGATTCCGAGCCGTTCGCGCAGCGCGGCCCTCACGTCCAGGCTATCCAGTCCGGGGATATTGGGCGCGATGACGATGCTGCCCGACGCTGGGTCGACCATCCCCGGACTTCCCATCACGCCGCCGCGCAAACGTTGCGCCGATACGGACGCACGCTGAAGCAGGGCATCCTTCATGCGATCGATCTGTGCGACCACGGCAGCGCCGCCGTCGCCGGATGTCGGTTCGATGCTCTCGGCGACGATCTCACCGTGCAGATCGGCAAGTGCGACGTGCAGTTTCGTGCCGCCAAGGTCGATACCCAACACGAAGGCGGCATCCGGCCGGAGCGCATAGGTGACGGCGCTTCTCCCCACGCTGCCCTGGATTTGACCGTCCTCATGGACCCAGCCGTCGCGCTCGAGATCACGCATCACTTCGGAGATGGTCTGCTTGGACAGGCCCGTGCTGCGGGCGATTTCGGCGCGCGATACCGAGCGATCGCGCAGCAGGCGCTCGACCACAAGGCGCACGGATTGCTGTCGCGCAACGGGCGATGAGGGGGCGTCTGGCATGGGCCTCAATCCAATTAGTCAATAAGCCGAACTAATACCTCGCCTGATCCGCCGTCAAGGGGTGCGGTGCGAGGATTTTTCGCCTCATAAAGTGACGTATTGTAATTTAGTTTCAGATCGTAGGATGATTTGTTCGAGATGTTTACAAATAAGTTTGGTCGTGCTTGTCTTGACCTTCAACAGCAGAGCCTTGGAAGCCTTGGGATAGGCGTGCGACGAAAGGAATTCCGTATGAAGCGGACGGGCACGGCGTTGGCGGCAATTCTGATGATCGCATCGGGCCTTGTCTCGGCGAGTGCCGCGACATTGCGGGTCGGCATTCAGGACGATCCCGATGCGCTCGACCCGGCACTCAGCGGCACATACTCCGGCCGCTTCGTGTTTGCGGCGCTGTGCGACAAGCTTGTCGATATCTCCCCCGACCTCAAGATCGTGCCGCAGCTGGCAGAGGCATGGGAGTGGTCCGCGGACGGCAAGTCGATCACCTTTACGCTACGCCATAACGTCACGTTCCACGATGGCACCGCGTTCGATGCAGCGGCAGTCAAGTTCAATATCGAGCGCATGAAGTCCATGCCGGATTCCAAGCGCAAGGCCGAGCTGGCGCCGGTCGCGAGCGTCGAAGCGCTTGCCGCGGACAAGGTGAAGTTCAACCTGTCGGAGCCGTTCGTGCCGCTGCTTGCCAATCTCAGCGATCGCGCCGGCATGATGGTCTCGCCCAAGGCCGCCACGGAGAAACCAGGGGAATTTGCAGCCGCGCCGGTCTGTGCCGGTCCGTATCAATTTGCCGAGCGCAAGTCGCGCGACCTCATTCGCGTCAAGAAATATCCTGGCTACTGGGACGCTGCACGGGTCGGCTATGACGAGGTCGTCTACTACTACGTTCCCGACTCGACCGTGCGGTTGTCGCGTGTCCGGGCGGGCGATCTCGATCTCGCGGAGCGTATCGCGCCGACCGATCTCAAGACCGTGCGCGACGATCCCAACCTCGCCCTGCATTCCGGCCAGGGACTTGCCGTCTCGCATCTGATGTTCAATGTCGGCGCGGGCGCGAAGGCCGATACGCCACTCGGCAAGAACTCGACGCTGCGTCAGGCCTTTGAGCTGGCGATCGATCGCAATGTCATCAACCGCGTCGCCTTCAACGGCGAGTTCCTGGCGGATAACCAGATGATCCCGCCGTCATCTCCGTTCTACGATAGCGCGCGCAAGGCGCCGGCTCGCGATGTTGCCAAGGCAAAGGCAATGATTGCCGCCGCCGGAATGACTCGCGTGCCGGTCGAGATCCAGTACGAGAATACGGCCGGCGATTCCCGGGTCGCACAGATCATACAGTCGATGGCGGGCGAGGCCGGTTTCGACGTCAAGCTGCTGCCCATGGAAACGACCACTGCCATCGAGCGCTACATGAACGGCAATTTCGAAGCCTATATCGGCAACTGGAGCGGCCGCGCTGACCCGGACCCGACGCTGGTCGCCTTTTTCAGTTGCGCGGGCTCCCAGAACGTCAACAAGTACTGCAACAAGGACCTCGATGCGATCCTGAACCAGGCCCGGGGCGAGGCTGACGAAGCCAAGCGCAAGGCACTCTACGCCAAAGCGACGGACATTTACCTGACGGCGCTCTCGTCGATTCCCCTCCATCACCCGAACTGGTTCTTTGCGGCCCGCAAATCGGTCGGCGGCATCGTCATGGTACCGGACGGTCTGTTGCGTCTGGTTGGTGTCAGGCCTGTGAATTGATGCGCAACGCCTCGCGCCCGCCGATGTGCTCGCCCTGGTGAGGACCAGTCTGCCCCGATGAAGAGCTTGCTTCTGCGCCGGCTTGCCGTCCTGCTGCCGACCCTGTTGCTGGTGTCGATGATGGTGTTCGGTCTGCAGAAATTGCTGCCCGGCGATCCTGCGCTGGCGCTCGCTGGAGAAGAGCGTAATCCCGAAGTCGTTGAGTACCTTCGGCAGAAGTATCGCTTCAATGATCCGATCCCGGTGCAATACGCCGTCTGGTTGAAAGCCCTGGTGCACGGTGACTTCGGCACTTCCGTACGCACCCGATTGCCGATCGGCACCATGCTGGCGGAAAAATTGCCGGTGACCGCTGAGCTCGCGATGCTGTCGATGCTGGTCGCGCTGCTCGTCGGGTTGCCGATCGGGATCTTCGCGGCGCTGGGGCGCGGGACGCCCTTCGACTACGGCGCCAGTCTGTTCGGGCTTGCCGGACTGTCGATCCCGCATTTCTGGCTCGGGATCATGCTGATCCTTCTGTTCTCGGTGAATCTCGGCTGGCTTCCGGCCGGAGGTTTCGTTCCGCCGTCCGAAAGCGTGGGAGGTAACCTGCTTTCGATGCTGATGCCCGCTTTGGTGCTCGGTACGGGCACCGCTGCGATCATGATGCGCCATGTCCGCGGCGCGATGATCGAGGCGATGAAGCAGGACTACGTGCGCACTGCCCGCGCGAAGGGCGTCCGCGAAAGCACCATCGTGCTGCGTCATGCGCTGCCGAACGCGCTGATTCCCGTGGTCACGCTGGGCACACTGCAATTTGGGGAATTGCTGGCCGGCGCGGTGTTGACGGAGCAGGTCTTTTCCATCCCGGGGTTCGGCAAGATGGTCGTCGACGGCGTTTTCAGCCGCGATTATGCCGTGGTTCAGGCGGTCGTGCTCTGCACAGCAGCCGTATTCCTCCTGATGAGCCTGATTGCCGACGTGGCCTATGTGCTGCTCAATCCGAGGCTCAGGTCATGAGCTCGATTGAGACGGTGCCGGTCGCAAGTCAGGCACGCGCCGCCGCTCCTTCGGAAATTCGTCGCCTGTTGCGCGAACCATCCGCCGTCATCGGGGCCACGATCATCCTGTTCTTCGTCGTGCTGGCGGTGTTTGCCTCGTGGATTGCGCCGTACGATCCAAACTCGCCGGACTGGATGGCGATTCGCGCGGCACCCGGTGCGGCACATTGGTTCGGCACCGACGATCTCGGTCGGGACGTGCTGTCGCGCGTGATCTTCGGCACGCAAGCCTCGCTTGCCGCCGGCATCGTCTCCGTGACGGTCGCGGTGCTGATCGGCCTTCCGTTTGGTCTCATGGCCGGCTATTTCGGCGGCCTCACCGACATGGTGATCTCGCGCTTCGCCGATGCGCTGCTCGCTTGCCCCTTTCTGGTGCTGGCGATTGCGCTCGCCGCGTTCCTGGGCCCCAGCCTGCAAAATGCGATGATTGCCATCGGCATTTCCGCCGTGCCGGTGTTCGTTCGTGTCGCGCGTGCCGAGACGCTGGTTGTCTGCACCGAGGATTACATCGCCGCGGCCCGGTCCCAGGGCCTCGGCCATCTCGCCATCCTGACCGGACAGGTGCTGCCGAACGTGCTTGCGCCGACGATTGTGCAGGCGACGCTGACCATGGCGATTGCAGTTCTCGCCGAGGCGAGCCTGGCCTTTCTGGGGCTTGGCCAGCTTCCTCCGGCCCCCTCATGGGGCGCCATGCTTGACGTTGCCAGGCAATTTCTCGGCGAGGCGCCATGGATGGCCTTCTGGCCCGGCCTCGCGATCATTGCGCTCGTCATCGGCTTCAACCTGATGGGTGACGGCCTGAATGATGCCCTCAATCCCAGGCACTAGATGGAAGACGAGCCTGTTCCGGAGGACTCTGCAGCGTGGCCTAGGGCTGTTTGATTTCAGGCGGCAGAGCAAAGCCTGTCTCGTCCGAGCGTTGCAGCGCGCAGATCCGATGACACAGGTCGATGACGTGCCCGTCGTAGACTAGCGTGTATTGGCGCGAGCATTGGGCGCACCATTGATCTGTATCAAGCAAGCCGCGGGATAGGGGCCGCTAGGCTTCCAGCAGGAGCGCTGCCCGGACACAGGCCTTGAACACTCTTCGCCAGCATCGGTCCATCGACGGAGTCATCCAGCTCGTGATCCGGCTCGGATTGCTGGCGCTGCTGATCCTGTGGACTTTCCTCATCATCCGCCCCTTCGTGCCAATCCTGGCCTGGAGTGCGGTACTCGCGGTGGCGTTCTATCCAGTCTTCGGCTGGCTTGCCAAGCGCCTCGGGGGCCGCCCGCGCACCGCCGCGTCCATTCTCACGCTGGTTACGCTGGGCATCGTCATTGGTCCCGCGGCCTGGCTCGGCATGAGCGCAGTCGACGGCATCAAGGATCTCGCGGGCCAGATCAGCAGCGGCGATCTCACGCTTACGGAGGCGCCCGAACAGATCAAGAGCTGGCCGCTGATCGGTCCCCAGCTCTACGATCTCTGGACCCAGGCCAACAGCAATATTCGCGCGGTGCTGAGCGAGGTGATGCCGTATCTGAAACCGCTAGCCGGGATGATGCTGTCGCTCGCCGGTGATGCCGGTGTCGGCACGCTCCAGTTCCTGCTGTCGGTATTCGTCGCCGGCTTCCTCTTTCCCTACGGTCCGCAGCTCGTCGACGCGGTGCGCGGCTTCCTGTTCCGGGTCGTACCGGAGCAGAGCGAGCATTTTCTGGAGCTCGCCGGCGCGACCATCCGCGCGGTGTCGCAGGGCATCATCGGTGTCGCAATCGTGCAGTCGCTACTGGCCGGCATCGGCTTCAAGCTCGCAGGCGTCCCGAGTGCCGGCCTGCTGGCATTCCTCGTCCTGTTGCTGTCGATCGTGCAGATCGGCCCCTTCCTCGTTCTCTTCCCCGTGGTTATCTGGATCTGGATGGACAAGGACGTGACCACGGCGGTGCTCCTGACCGTCTTCCTCGGCGCCGTCGGCATCCTCGACAACATCCTGAAACCCATCGTCATGGGGCGCGGCCTGACCACGCCGACGATCGTGATCCTGATCGGGGTGATCGGCGGAACGCTCGCGCACGGAATCATCGGCCTCTTCATCGGGCCGATCATCCTGTCGGTCGCCTGGGAACTCGCGGCGGCCTGGATCCGGAACGACCGCGCCGCTGCGCCGAAAAGGCCGGAAGAGACCTGAATCTTCGCGCGCGTCACCTTTGACCTAAGTCAATCCTCTCGACTCCCGATGCGCCTTGATTGGGTGAAGCCAGATCTGACCTCAGGCATGTCGATGGGCCATCAAACGTCGCAGCGGGATTGCACATTCGGGCAAACGTCCCCGGCCATGACGGCCGTCGACTGACCGCCATGGATGCGATCCTAGCCATCGATGCGAATGCAGGAGGCGTGAACTTCCAGCTCTTCTCCGTACGAGGCGAGGGGAGGCTGGAACGGCACATCAAGGGACGGCTTGACGGGCTCGGCCGCCATCCGCGCCTCAGGGCGAGCAGAGCGAACGGCGATCCGTTGGCGCACCGCACTTATCAGAACGACGACGTCGATGACATCCCGGCGGCATGCGCGGTTGTCGATAGCTGGCTGCGGGACGAATTGGGAATCCAGCCGTTGGCCGTGGGGCATCGCGTCGCTCACGGAGGACCGGATGACGCCCGGCCGGCCCTGATCGATGACGCCGTGATGGCGCGTCTGGAACGGCTGATTGCACTCGCGCCGCAGCTTCAGCCGTATAATCTTGCGCCAATCCGTATCATGCAGGCCAATCATCCGGCGCTACCGCAAGTCGCCTGCTTCGATACTGCGTTCCATCTCGGTACGGTGGTGGAGAACGGCAGCTATCCTATTGCGCATCAACTCTGCGCAGGTGACGCAAGGCGTTACGGGGCTCACGGTCTTTGCTACGAGTCGATCGCACGAGCTCTGACGCTCGAGGCCCCCGAGATTGCCGCGCGCAGCGTGATCGTTGCGTGCCTCGACGACACCAGCTCGATGTGCGCGCTGAAGGAAGGCGGCAGCGTCGAAAGCACGAATGGATTCTATGCCTCCGGTGCATCGCCGTCGGACTATTCCGCAGGCGAAATCGATGCCGGCGACGCATTTCTGCTCACCAATCCGGGTGACGACGGTGCGGCGGCTCGTTTTCTGCGAGCAGAGCAGGCCGTCGAGCACCTCGCCTACTGCGCCGGCCTCAACGCCGGCCTGCTCGCGGCCGCGCTGGAGGGGCTTGACGCCTTTGTTTTCACCGGCGCGATCGGCCAAGGCTCGACCGCGATCCGCGCGCGCATCGCCGAAAGGCTGAGCTGGCTCGGTGCTATACTGGATGCGAAGGCCAACGCCCATAACGCACGGCTGATCTCGCGCCGCGATAGTCGTATCCCTCTCTACGTGCTCCCGTCCGACGATGAATTGACCATCGCGCGGCACACGTTGGCGCTCTTGCTGAACGGGCCGTCGCCACGTTGAGGCAGCTTCCCGGAAAGCTGAAAAGGATCGGCGGCGCGCGATGCTTCTTCAATTCCTCGTCGGTACGCTGGTCAGCGTGATCAATATCGGAATCCATGCGCTGGTGACCATCGTCGCCGTCGGGATCGCCCGCGGCGCGGGCTTGCGGCAAACAAAAAGACCAAGAGTGCACCTGATGGGTGTCATGGTCGCGACAGCCGTGGTGTTGCAGGTCGCGCATACGTTGGAGGTCCTGGTGTGGGCTCTGATGTATGAAGTCGTTCAGGCCGCCGCACCGGGCAGTGATGCGCTCTATTTCGCCTTCGTCAACTACACCACGCTTGGCTACGGCGATATCACGCCGGTGCGCGAATGGCGCCTCATCGGCCCGTTGACGGCTATGAATGGCGTCCTGCTGTTCGGCTGGTCGGCCGCCATCCTGTTCGAGGTCTTGCGCAAGACTCTCGAGCACCTCGGTGTAACCCAGGCGCCTGGCCTCAAATGATCCTGATACCGATGGCGGCTTCGGCCAGAGCCGAGCTCACCCCAGGAAAAGGATCATGGCCGTGAACGCCACCGGCAGCGTCCCGAACAAAACGACTGCGATCCGAAATGCGGTCTCGTTCCACATCGGAAGAGGCTAGCATCGGACGGTACCGGTGTGATGTGCAGTTTGTGCCATTCGCCGGTGTCGGCCCGCTCAAGGCTGCAGGTCGAGGCTTGCAAGCTGGTGCCGATCCAGCAGCACGATCTGACGCTGGGTGTTACCGACGAAGCCGAGGGCGCCGAGCTCATGGAGCCGTGACAGCGCGCGGGATACGGTCTCCAGCGTCAGGCCGAGGTAGTCGGCGATATCGCGCCGCGACATCGGCAGCGCCATGACGCCGGACGCCGTCAACCGCCCGTCCATCTCGAGCAGGAACGCTGCGACCCGCTCCAGCGAGGTCTTGCGTCCCAGCAACAGCATGTGGTCCTCTGCATGCTGGAGGTTGTTCGTGGTCATGCTGAGGAGGTTTCTGGCCACCATCGCATCGCTTTCGGCCACCATTTCGAGGCTTTGCCGTCTGACCAGGCGCACCGTAGTGTCGACGATCGCTTCCGTGGTGAAGCGGTGCTCGTTGCCGTTCTCCAGGCCAAAAATGTCGCCGGCGAGGTGAAAGGCGCCAATCTGCCTGCGGCCGTCCGACAGCAGCTTGTAGCTTCGCACCGCACCGGACGTCACCTGATAGACATATTCGGCGGGCTCTCTCTCCCCGTAGATTTCGCTGCCCTTTTTGTAGGTAAATTGGCTTAAACTGACGAGCGTATTTGAATCGCTGGTCATGCCGAGGTCACGAAGGGAGTTGGGACGCGGCGTCGAATCCGCTGTGATGCGAACGAACATGGGCCAACTCCTCAGCTCATCGCCGAATTGGTCTGTCAGACGAAAAAAGTCTCGCCGCCGGGAATGCGCCGCGCCGTCCCACTCCCGCCGAAGTTGATTTACGACTAAGGCGGCATTCTCATCCATTGTCCCAAGGTTCATTGTACCAAGGGACAGCGTGGACGCCTGTTGGGAGGTTGTTGCGCGGATTGAGAAGCTATCGGAATTCAGCAAGAGGTGATGCGTGCCCGGCCTTGTTCACGTGGTGGACGACGACGATTCCTTCCGGACGGCGATCGCGCGCCGACTGAAGCTCGCTGGCTACGACGTTGCGACCTACGCATCGGCGCAGGATTTACTGGATGCGGCGCCTGATGATGCGCAGCCGGGATGCATCCTCCTCGACGTGTGGATACCGGGGCTGAGCGGCCCCGACTTGCAGACCCGCTTGGTCGCGGCGGGCTCGACGCTGCCGATCATATTCCTGACCGGACACGCCGACACGCCAACCACGGTGCAGGCTATCAAGGCCGGCGCGGAGGATTTCCTGACCAAGCCGGTATCCTCCGAGCAGTTGATCGCTGCGATTGAGCGCGCGCTGGTGCGCCAGCACGCCGCGCAGGCGCATCGCGGCAGGCTCGAGACCTTCCGCATTCACCTCGCCGCATTGACGCATCGCGAGCGTCAGGTGTTCGATCTCATCGTCCGCGGCAGGATCAACAAGCAGATCGCGCATGAGCTCGGAACCACCGAGCGCACCGTGAAGGCGCACCGCCACCAGGTGATGGAGAAGATGCAGGTTCGTTCGCTCGCGGAGCTCGTTTCGATCGCGGAACGGCTTGGAATGCTCGATACGAGCGACGATTAGCTGATTTGTCGTCACGGCACAGTTTCCGCCGTGTGACTTCCCCAAGAGACAATATGAAATTCGTTGGTGCGGTGCTGCCATGCAGGGCAGCGGATGCGGCGGTTTGCCTGACACGCAAGTAGACCAAGCAAATTCAATATGGCGCCAGCGCCGCCGTGATCAGTCATTCGTCTCGAAGGGGCACTTCCTTGCCGGAGCGTGACTCGGTTTTTGTCGTCGATGACGATCCCTCCATCCGGACCAGCTTGAACAGGCTGCTCCGCGAGTATGGTTTTGCCGCGACGCTCTTCGATTCCGCTGGAGCCTTGCTCCATCACGGCAGCTTCGACAAAGCGATCTGCATCGTTCTCGATATCGACCTGAACGGAAGGTCCGGCATCGACCTGCGCCGGCAACTGGCGGAGGAGGGCGTCACTGCGCCGGTGATCTACATCACGGGAAATGACAGCTCGGCGAACCGCGCCGCCGCGGTCGCCTCCGGATGCATTGCCTATCTGGTCAAGCCGTTCACGGCGGAGTCCCTGATCGAGTCGGTGGCGCGTGCGTCGGCTGCGTAACGCAGCATGGCCGCTCATTCGTCGACATATTGCTCCAGCGTCCTGGCCGGTGCGCCCTTGTGGACGGACGCGAACTGCGCCAGCGGCACCGAGGTCGTCAATGCCAGCAGGTTTGAATCGACGACCTCGAGGGCAAGTGTCTTCCCTGACATCATCTCCTTGATGAACGCGGGAGGCGCGACGTCGGCCGCAATGCAGGCGTTGGTCAGGCACCAGCTGTAGGGGATGCGGAGGGGGCTGCCCTGGTCGACGGTCAGCTTCGCCGGCTGTTGCAGGTACATGCCGACGGGCACGAAGAGTTGCAGCCGTGCCGAGGGAGTGCCTTCGCGCTCGATCAGGTCCACGCGAACAGCGGTCTGGCCGGTTGGAAACTTGCCGGTGATTGAGGTCCGGCACAGCGTCGGCGCACCGCCTGCCTTGAAGCAGAGCTTCTGCCAGTCTCCGTAGACGATGTCCTTTGCCTCGCGCTGGCCGCGCGTCGCGACCTCGGCGGGTTTATCGGCCTGCGCGGATTTCGGCGCGGCGATGCCGGCACATGTCGCGCTTCCGGCGACCGCGACGACCAGCAGGCCAGAGAGACAATTGCGGGGATTTGGCATGGTGTGCCTCCGAACCTGAACTCTATTTCTGCGCGTCGAGGAACTTCGCCACCAGCGGCGACCACAGCGGGATCGCGTCCGGCGAGCCGATGAAGAAATGGCCCTCGCCGCCGAACGGCGGCATCAGATGATATTCGGCGCGGCCGCCAGCCGCCGTGAATGCTGCATGCATGCGCTTCGACAGGTCGGGGCCGAAAAACGTGTCGTTCTCGATGTAGATCCACAGCATCGGCACCCGCGACGTGCTGCCGAAATCCGCGGTCGCCTCGACCAGCTTGTCGGGTGCACAATTGTTGTTCGGCTTGCCGCCGACCCGTCCGCCGCGGCCGGCGGCGAAGGTGATGATGGCCTTCACCTGTGGTGGGTTCACGCTGGACAAGGCGATGGAAGCCCAGCCTCCGGCGGATTGGCCGACCACGATCACGTCCTTTGGAATGATCCGTTTCTCGGCGGCCATGTAGTCGATGATCCAGAGATCGACCTTGGCGACTGCGAGGCCCGCATCATGGAAGTTGGGGTTCGTGCACTTTCCAACCTTGGAAAAGAATGGCCCATAGAGCGCGCGCTCGGGAATGTCGATGGCCGCGGCGCCATAGCCGCTGCCGACCGGCGCGACCACGAGATAGCCGCGCTTGGCGAACCACTTTGCAGCGTCGCGGAATTCCACCAGCGGGAAGAAGCTTCGATCGGTCGGATTGAGAGATACGCCGTGGTTCATGATCACCAGAGGGAAAGGGCCGTCGCCGACCGGGCGCACCAGATAGGCGAACATCGGCAACGGCAGCGGCAAGGCCCAGATCTCCTCCTGGAGCCGGACTTCGTCCTCAGCCCGCGTTGGGGCAGAGAGCGAGGCCAGAACGAGCAGGGTGGTCGCCAGGGATCGAAGCGTTACAGCCAGAAGCGAGCGCATCGCGATCTCCTTCAACCCGTATACGTAGCGGCAACGACGATCGGGCCCAGCACCGTCAGCAACACGTTGCCGACCGCGTAAGGCACGGCGACACCAAGCACCGGCGTCTTGCTCTCGGCGACGTCGCACGCGCCTGTCACGGCGGCGTCAACCGTCATGGCGCCGGCGAGCGCGCCGCAGGTCACGACCGGGTTCATGCGGAGCACGTAGCGGGCGAACAGGGTCCCGACCGTCAGCGGGATCAACGTGACGACGATGCCCATGCCGACCAGCAGGAGGCCGTGCGCCTGAATGGCTGTCCAGGCGGCAAGGCCGTTGCCGAGCCCGATCGCCGCGATGAAGCCGCCAAGCCCGAGATCGCTCAGCGTCTGTTGCGCCGCCGGTGGCAGCGCGCCCATGGTCGGGTTTCGCGACCGCAGCCAGCCGCAGACGAGGCCGGAGATCAGCGCGCCACCTCCGCCGCCGAGCGTCAGCGCGACGGCACCGACTTTGAAACTTGCAAGGCCGGCCAACAGACCGACGGCAAGGCCTGCGGTGAGGAAAGCAATATCGGTCCGGTCGGACGCGTTGAGGGCGTGTCCGACCTGCGTCGTCGCCCGCGCGATATTGCCGGTGCTGCCGACCAGCGTCATGACGTCGCCGATATAGACGCGCGTGTCGGGACCGAGCGGCACCTCGCGGCCCATGCGGGTCAGAGAGCGCAGGAACACGCCGCGCGTATCGTCGCCGAGCCGCTCGGCGATGTCCCGGATCGAACGGCCGTGCAGCCTGCGGTTCTCCACGAGGACCTCGGTCACGTTGCCGGGCAGGTTGCGCAGGAGTTCGCCGGCGTCGATTTCGACGCCGAGGAGCGGCTTGGCCGCCACGATTGCCGTGGTGGGGCCGGCAATCACGACATCGTCGCCAGCTTCGAGCCTGATGTCATGCTGCGGCTTGATGTCTGCTCCGGCGCGCACGATCCGCTCCACGACGGTGCGGCTGCCGATCTCGGCTTCGATCGCCGCGATCGTGGAGCCCGCGCCGGTCGAGACGCGATAGGCGCGCGCCTGGAATTTGCGATAGGACAGGTTTTCGGTCTTCGGTGGTGCGCCGCCGGCCAGTTCGGCTTCGAGCTTCGCAGCCTCCGCCTTGAGATCGACCCGCATCAGGATGGGCGCGACGAACGGGACGAACAACAGCGTCAGGATGTAGCCGAGCACGTAGGTCACGGCATAGCCGGCCGCGATATTGGCCTCCTGCTGCTCCAGCGCCGCCTTTGGTAGGCCGAGTTGCGCCAGCGCGCCAGACGCGGTGCCGATCACCGAGGACTGGGTCAGCGCGCCGGCGGTCAGCCCCGCCGCAGTTCCGGTATCGAGCTCGAAGACATGAGCGAAGACGAGCACGATGACGAGGCCGGTGGCTCCGATCACCAGGACAACCTGCGCCAGGGTCCGAAAGCTCAAGGAAGCAAAGAATTCCGGGCCGGAGCGGTAGCCGATGGTGAACACGAAGAGGCTGAACAGGATGGCCCTGAGGATCGGCGGAAAAGCAAAGCTTCCGAGTTGCCCGATCAGGACGGCGACGATCAGCACACAGGCGGTCGTTCCGATCGAGAAGCCGCGAATCTTGATCCGGCCGAGGAGGGAGCCGATTGCAATGGCCAGCAGCAGGAAGATTTCCGGAGCGGTGGAGATGATCCACCTGACGGTTTCCATGGTCGCAATTCCCCCGGTGCTTTGGCCGATTTGATTTGCGGGGAAAGGAGATTGCTTGATCCAGATCAAGCCTTGCCGGCGGCAGGGCGCCGCCTATGCGCGCATGCAGAACCTGCGACGGCCCGCATTGTCAGCATGAGCACTCTGGATGTCGTAGCCGATGCGGTGCGCCGCGATGAGACGGTCGAGATCGTCCTGCTGCTCGCCTTCGCCGGCGGCTATATCGATGCCTATACCTGGATCATCCACGGCGTGATGGCCAATGCCCAGACCGCCAACCTGATCTTTCTCTGGGTCTATGCGACCGCCGGCAACTGGGCGAAGGCGTTTCACTTCGTGCCGCCGATGCTGGCCTTCGCAGTTGGCATCGTGATCGCCGCCTGGCTGCGCCGCGCTGCCGGCGAACGGGCCAGCGCGATCTGCACGCTGATCGAGATTCTGCTCCTGATCGCGATCGGCATTCTGCACAATCGGCTGCCGGATATCGCCGGCACGCTCGGCATTTCGCTCGTTGCCGCGATGCAGACCGCGATCTTCACGAAGGTCGAAGGTGTCTGTAGCACGGTGATGATTACCGGCAACATGCGCCAGGCGATCGGAAATATTTTTGCGGCTGCGTCCGGAGGCGCGCCGCCGGGAACGCTGCGCCGTTCGGGCATCTTCGTCGGCCTGTGCGCGGTGTTCGGCCTTGGCGCTGCTGTCGGGGCCTTTGCCACCAAAGGCATCCCGGATCTCGCGCTCGGCGTTCCCGTGATCGTGCTGCTGATCGTGCTGCTGCGGTGCGAAACGACGCCTCGTGAGGTGACCGGATGAATTCGCCTCCTGAAGCGAGCTGGATGCGTTTCTTCCCACCGTTCGGCTGGCTCGCGGCCTATCGGCGTGAATGGCTGCCATCCGATGCCGTCGCTGGCATCACGCTCGCGGCCTATGCGATCCCGGTCTCGCTCGCTTATGCCGCGCTCGCCGGCCTGCCGCCGCAGATCGGGGTCTACGGCTACATGCTCGGCGGCATCGGTTATGCGCTGCTCGGCTCGTCGCGCCAGCTTGCGATCGGCCCGACCTCCGCGATCTCCCTGATGATCGCCGCGACCGTCGGCGCGCTCGCCGGTGGGGACGCGGTGCGCTATGCGCAGATCGCAAGCCTTGCGGCGTTTGCCGTGGCGGTGTTGTGCTTCATCGCCTGGCTGTTCAAGCTGAGCGTGCTCGTGCGCCTCGTCAGCGACAGCATATTGGTCGGCTTCAAGGCGGGGGCAGGGCTCACCATCATCATGAGCCAGTTGCCGAGCCTGCTCGGCGTTGCTGGCGGCGGCCACAATTTCTTCGACCGCGCCATCAAGCTCGCTGGGCAGCTCGGTACCATCGATCCGCTTGTGCTCGCGGTCGGCGCGGTCGCGCTACTGCTGCTCTTGCTCGGCGAGCGGCTGCTGCCGGGAAAACCGGTCGGCATCACCATCGTCGCACTCGCGATCGTCGTGGCGACGGTGCTGGGTCTCCCGTCTCTCGGTGTGCCCGTCACCGGGAAGATACCCGAGGGGTTGCCGGCTCTGGCGATGCCGACCTTCGGCTTGCTGGAATTCGACGATCTGTTTCCGCTTGCCGCCGGCTGCGTGCTGCTGGCCTATATCGAAGGCGTCTCGGCGGCCCGCAGCTTTGCCGCCAAGCACGGCTACCCGCTCGACGTCCGGCAGGAATTTTTGGGACTGGGTGCCGCGAACCTCGCGGCCGCCTTTGGCCATGGCTATCCCGTCGCAGGCGGCCTGTCGCAATCGGCCGTCAACGACAGCGCCGGTGCACGGACGCCGCTGGCGCTGGTGATTTGCTCCGTGACGCTCGGGCTGTGCCTTCTGTTCTTTACCGGTCTCTTGACCAACCTGCCCAAGGCGGTGCTCGCAGCCATCGTCTTTGCCGCGGTCTATAAGCTCGTGGATGTGCGTGCGCTGCTGCGGATGTGGCGGATCAGCCGGATCGACTTCTACGCGGCGGCGATTGCCTTGGTATCGGTGCTGCTGCTCGGCATTCTCCAGGGCGTCCTGCTGGCAGCGATTGCGTCGATCTTCCTGCTGCTGGCGCGCGCCTCGCGGCCGAATGTCGCGTTCCTTGGCCGATTGCCCGGCAGCGGCCGCTATTCCGACAGCGCCAGGCACGAGGACGTCGAGCCGCTGGCCGGAATCATCGCATTCCGCCCCGAAGCATCGCTGCTCTACATCAATGCCGAGACGATCCTGGAGACGGTCCTGATCGCGCTACGGAGGTCGCCAGGCATTCGGCTGGTGGCCTGCGACCTTTCGGCCTCGCCTTATATCGATCTCGCCGGCGCGCGCATGCTGCACGAGCTCTACGACGAACTCGCCTCCCGCGAAGTCATCTTTTGCATCGTCGGCGCGCATGCGCAGCTGCGCGACCTGCTGCGCGCCGAAGGGCTGGCGGAGAAAACCGACAGCGGCCAGTGGTTGCGGTCGCTCGACAGCGTCCTGGGCGACGATCCAGCCAATACCGCGCAACGAACGGTCTGACGCCCCTTATTGCGATGCCGAGGGCATCGTCCTGTCCGTCCGCCCGATCAGAATGCGCGCGACCGTTGACTTGGATCAATGGAGCGACCGGCCCCGCACTCACGATCCCGCATCACCTTCGCTTATGGGATCGGGAGAGCCGTATGTCCAAAGAAGCCAAGCCCGCGCAAAAGCGCATCGATCAGTTCTTCTCCGGGCGCGGCGGCCGGGCGGACAACTGGCGCGATCTGGTGGAGGCGGCAAAGGCGTGGGCGCGTGGCGGAGATCGCGCGAAATATGACGCTGCGCTGGCCGATCTCTCCGTAACGGAAGAGTTTCACGGCTATCCCGGCCTTCACCTTATGGCGACCCTGCGGGACGCGGCCGCGACCGGCGATGCGCCGGGCTCGCTCGCCCTTGCGACGCGGATGATGCAGGCCTTGACGACAAGGTCGTTTCGCCAACATGCCGGTGACGGCAGCGCAAATGACGAGGGCAACGGTGACACGCCCGATCTGGTGCCGCAAATGTCCGGGCAGCATGGTGCGCGCCGTCCCTATTTCGAGACGCTGATCGTCACCGGTCTCTCGTCCGGCAATTGGCCCGCGCTCGCCAACGAATGGCGCAAGCTGCGGCGGCCGGTCGATTCATTCGTGTATGAGCCGGTGATCGTCGGCAGCCTCGAAGATGCCTTCTGTGCCGCCATCCTGAACCCCAACCTCGCAGCCGTCGTGATCAACGAGGGCTTTGCGCTGCGCTCACGCCATGACGCACCCGTGCTCCGCACGATGACCTCGGCGGCCGGATTGAACGACGAGTCCGATGCTTCGGCGCTGCGGCTTGCCCATGTCATCAAGCGGGTCCGTCCCGAGCTCGACCTCTATTTGATGTCCAATCGCGACGTGGAAGCGTTGGCCGGAAATCCCGAGGCCGATGTCGTCCGCCGCATCTTCTATTCGGTCGAGGAGCTGCTCGAGCTGCATCTCTCGATCCTTGAAGGGGTGCAGGATCGCTACGACACGCCGTTCTTCGACAATCTGAAGAAATATGCACAGCGTCCGATCGGAACGTTCCATGCGCTGCCGATCGCGCGCGGCAAATCGGTCTTCAAGTCGGACTGGATCCGCGACATGGGCGAGTTCTACGGCTTGAACCTGTTCCTGGCCGAAAGCAGCGCGACCACCGGCGGCCTGGACAGCCTGCTGGAGCCGACCGGCAACATCAAGAAGGCGCAGGACAAGGCAGCGCGCGCGCTTGGCGCCGATCGCGTCTTCTTCGTCACCAACGGCACGTCGACCTCGAACAAGATGGCGGTGCAGGCGCTGCTCGCGCCGGGTGACATCGCGATCGTCGATCGCAATTGTCACAAGTCGCATCATTACGGCATGGTGCTGGCCGGCGCGCAGCCGCTCTATGTCGAAGCCTTCCCGATGACGGAATATTCGATGTACGGCGCCGTGCCACTGAAGACCATCAAGCAGGCCTTGCTGAACGCCAAGGCCGATGGTCGGCTCGATCGCGTCAAGCTGCTGGACCTGACCAACTGCACCTTCGACGGCCACATCTACAACACCCGCCGGGTCATGGAGGAATGCCTCGCCATCAAGCCCGACCTGATCTTCCTGTGGGACGAGGCCTGGTTCGGCTTTGCGCGCTTCTCGCCGTTCCTGCGGCGGCGCACCGCGATGGGGGCCGCCAACGAGATCGAGGCCTGGATGCGCGATCCGAGATCGGTCGCAGCTTACGAAGCCCAACAAGCCACGCTCGGCAAGAATCCCTCGAACGAGGTGCTGCTCAAGACCCGGCTGATCCCCGATCCGCGCCAGATCCGCTTGCGCGTCTATCAGACCAATTCGACCCACAAGTCGATGTCGGCGATCCGTCAGGGCTCGATGCTCTCGGTCAAGGACGTCGAATTCCACACGGTCGAGCAGCAGTTCAAGGAGGCCGTCTTTACCCATGCCTCCACGAGTCCGAACCAGCAGTTGATCGCGAGCCTCGACGTCTCGCGGCGCCAGATGGAGCTGGAAGGGTATGGTCTGGTGGCCAATGCGATCGAGATCGCGCTGGCGATCCGTCACGCCGTCAACACCAATCCGCTGCTCTCGAAATATTTCCGCATCCTCGGCGCCGACGCCATGGTGCCGGCGCAATATCGCCAGAGCGGCTTCACCGATTATCTGGCGGCCGGCGCGAATTGGGCGAGCGCTCTGAAGAGCCTGGACGAGGATGAGTTCTGTCTCGATCCGACCCGCATGACACTGGTGTGCGGCACCGCGGGTTTCGACGGCACCCAGTTCAAGGGCATCCTGGCGAACGACTACAACATCCAGGTCAACAAGACCTCGCGCAATTCGGTGCTGCTCCAGTCCAACATCAACAACACCCGCAGCGACATCGCGCATCTTATCAGGGTTTTGGCCGAGATCGCGGGCGAGGTGGATCGCGGCCTCGCCCAAGGCGGTGCCAATGCGAAGAAGACCTTCGAGGCGCGGGTGAAGAGCCTGATGACTGACGTGCCTGATCTGCCGAACTTCTCGCACTTCCACCAGAGCTTCCGTGGCGATGCCGGCAGCAAGACCAATGAGGGTGATATCCGCAGCGGATTCTACGCGGCCTACGACGCGGCGGGATGCGAATTTATCAGGCTCGCCGATCCCGAGATCGACCGCCGCCTGAAAGCCGGCCCCGACCTCGTCTCCGCCAGTTTCGTGATTCCCTATCCGCCGGGCTTCCCGATCATGGTGCCGGGTCAGGTGATCACCCAGGAGACCATCGAGTTCATGCGCAAGCTCGATGTGAAGGAGATCCATGGCTACGACGCCAAGGAAGGCCTCAAGCTCGTACGCGCCGAAGCGTTGGCGAAGATCGGCAAGCCCAAGCCCGGCGCGCAGCCGAAGCTGAAGGCCGCTTCATAGTACGGGGCAGAATATTTAGGTGGCGAAGACGACCACCATGACCGAGCCCCAGGTCGTCAACAGGATGTTGGCGACCGGGTAGGCCGGTGTATAGCCCAGCACCGGGACAGGGCTGCCGGCGCGTTCCTGGAGTGCAGCCATCGCAGCCGTCACCGTCTGAGCCCCCGTCAAACTGCCGAGCAGGAGGATCGGGTTCATCCGCAACACGAAATGGCCGAAGCAGAATCCGACGATTTGCGGCAGCAGGGTAACGGCCATTCCTCCCAGCAGGAGGCTGAGGCCGGTTTCGCGCAGGGCCGACAGGAATATTGGTCCTGCATGGATGCCGGTGAGTCCGACGAAAGCTGCCAGTCCAAGCGAAGTCATGAGGCTGATGGCACCATCCGGAATCTGTCCGAACAACGGATAAATTGTGCGGAGGTAGCCGACCAGAAGCCCGGCGAGTAACGTGCCAACGCTCGTGCTGAGCGAGATATTGATGCCGCCAACGGAGAAGCTCAGGAGAGTGCCAACGAGGCCGCCGAGAAAGATCGCGAGCCCCAGCACGATGAAGTCGATGCTGGTGCTGGGTGCAACGATGACACCGATGCTTTTGGCTGCGCTCTGCACGACCGGTTCAGGTCCAACGATGCGGAGCAGGTCGCCCCGCTGCAGGACGACGTCGGTTCCAACCGGAATCTCCTGATCGCCCCGTCTCAGCGAGCGCAGATAGAGGGCCCGCGCCCAACTCTCTCGTGCCGCGGCTTCCAGCGTCACGCCCGCGAGTTTCGGATTGATCAGGATGACATCCGCGGTAATCAGGGGAATGTCGAGGAGTTCCCTGTCCTCTACTTCTTCGGCGCGAGGGCCGATCCATTCGACGATGACCTGCCGCGGTGCGGAGAGGGCAACAAGGTCGCCGGCCGCCAGAACCGTGCTGGGATCCGCTTCGAGAAGGTGTTCTCCGCGGCGGATCCGGTGAATGAACAGCCGGTAATCCGGAATGCGGGCTTCCGCGGCTGCGACCGTCACCCCGACGAGGGCGGAGCGTTCGTCCAGTCGATAGGCGCGCAACTCGAATTTGCGCCAGGCAGACGCCAGGCCGGGCTTGGTGCGCGTGACGCCCAATGCCTGCTCGAGCTTGAGCGCCTCCGCTGGCAGATCGATTTTCAGGAGGGCGGGTGCAATCTGAGTGACGAAGAGGATGACGCCTGCATAGCCGAAGATGTAGCAGACTGCGTCCGCCACCGCGATATGCGAAACGAAAAGCGCGCGCTGCGCCTCGGGGATGGCCAGTCCGTTGATTGCGTCGGTAGCTGTTCCCATTGCCGCGCTCTGGCTAAGTGCGCCCGACATAAGGCCCGACGCGTAGCCGGGATCGAGTCGCAAAACCTTCGCAACGGCAATGGAGGTCGCAAGTCCCGTCAAGCATACGACGATGGCGAGTAGCATCGGCTTCAGCCCGTCGCGCTTCATCGATTGTGCGAATTGCGGCCCGACCAGATAGCCGACCCCAAACAGGAACAGCAGGAAGAGGAACGACTTGGTCATGCTGGAAACGGGGACGTGCGCGAAATCCCCGACCGCCAATCCGGCGAACAGCGCGCCCGTGACCGGGCCCAGGCTGAACGTACCGATCTTGAAGCTTCCGATCCAGTAACCCGCGGCGATCACGAGGAAGAGCGCGAGCTCGGGATAACGGACGAGAAACTGCTCCAGCCAAGTCAGCATCTCTGGGCGGCCCGATCTCTACGTCATCAGCATAACGAGCACCATGCCCCAGATCGTCAGCAGTGTGTTTCCGACCGCGTAGGTGACGGTATAGCCAAGACCCGGAATCTGGCTCTTGGCGCGGTCGTTGATCATGCCGAGCGAAGCAGTGGTGGTGCGCGCGCCGGAGCAGCATCCGAGCACGATGGCGTCATGGAAGCGGAATACGTATTTTCCGACATACATTGCGAGGATCAGCGGCACGGTCGTCACGCCGACGCCCCAGAGGAACAGGCCGATGCCCTGCGCCTTGAGGCCGGCCACGAAGCCCGGTCCCGACGAGATGCCGACGATCGCAATGAAGACGTTCAGGCCGACCGAGTTCATGAACCAGACGGTCGGCGAAGGAATCCGGCCGAAGGTCGGGTGCACGGAGCGGAGCCAGCCGAAGAACAGGCCTGAGATCAAGGCGCCACCTGACGTGGACAGCGTCAACGGCACGCTGC
This sequence comes from Bradyrhizobium sp. Mp27, assembly GCF_029953005.1. Taxonomy (NCBI): domain Bacteria; kingdom Pseudomonadati; phylum Pseudomonadota; class Alphaproteobacteria; order Hyphomicrobiales; family Nitrobacteraceae; genus Bradyrhizobium; species Bradyrhizobium sp. Mp27. Next base: position 87,225 of record NZ_JASAUS010000017.1, read on the forward strand.
CGATCTTGTAGACGATGGCGCCGATCAGCGCGCCGATCGCGATTGCGGCTCCGATGAAGGCGACGTCGGCCACATCGGTCGCGCGATCCGGGCGGCCGAGCATCTTTGTCGCGGCTGCCACATCCGGCGTGCGTCCCACGATGGTGACGATGTCGCCGCGATTGATCTTCGTGTTCGGCAGGATAGGGATATCAACGGCGATCGCCCCCCGGGTGATCTTGCGGAGGAACACGCCGCGAGCGCCTGCCGTTCGCGACAGCTCCTCCAGCGTCTTTCCGTCGACGTCCTTACTGGTCACGTAGACATCGACGCCCTCGATCGGCATCGCCAGCAACTCGCGATCGTCGACCTCTTCCGCTTGCTCGCCGATCAGACTGACGAGAACGTCGCGTCGGCCGGCCACAGCGACGACGGCGCCTGCGTGAATGACGGCATCGGCGGTGGCATCCGTGATCTTGCCGTCCTGCCTGATCCGCAGGACGAACACCCGATGGTCGGGTAGCAATGCTTCTGCCTGCTGCACGGTCTTTCCAACCACCGGACCCCGCTCATTGACACGAAAAGCGCGCACATCGAACTGGTGCCAGGCCGTTCCCGGACCGCCCGTCTGCTTCTTGCCCCCGTGCTCCTCCTCATATTTCTTGCAGGCCGCCTCGAGGTCGATACCGAGCAGTGCCGGACCAAGCAGAGCCAGGACGATCGCGGATCCGACCGTGCCGAAGATATAGGTGACCGCGTAGGCGACCGGCATGGCGTCGAGAATCTTCTTGGTCTCTTCCGGTGACAGGCCGAGCCGGTTGACGGCATCGGTCGCAAGGCCCATGGATGCCGAGATCGTCTGCGAGCCGGCGTAAAGTCCGGCGGCTGAACCGACATCGTAGCCTGCAAGCTTTGCTCCAACATACGCTGCGATCAGGCAGAACACGCACACAACGGCTGCGAAGATCGCCTGCGGGACGCCGTCCTGCGCGATGCCGCGCACGAATTGCGGCCCGACGCCGTAGCCGATGGCAAACAGGAACATCAGGAAGAAGAACGGCTTGAGCGGACCCGTCACCGTGATCCCGATCTGGCCGATGATCACGGCGGCAATCAGCGTCGCGGTGACGGCACCGAGCCCGAGGCCCTTGTAGGTGAAGGAGCCGAAATAGTAGCCCAGGGCGAGGGATATGAAGATCGCGATTTCCGGATAGCTCTTGAGCGTCTGAAAGAACCAGTCGATCATGATGTCACCCCTACATGCATCGGCACGCGCCCAACTCGCTCCGCGCCACGTCGGATGCGAAGATCCCGATAACGAGATCTGTAGCCGTATCGATCGACATGAGGCGATGGCCCCCCGTCCGACATGTTGATTTATGTCAATGGCCGAGCCTTGCGGCGTTCGCAGCGAGCATCGCTAACAACATCAGCTCGCTGCGTTGCGGAACGGCGGCGAGTCACAAGACCTTTGAGCTAGATCAAGGGTCGCCATCGGCCGCCACTCATCCTGAACGCGACGACGCAGGCTCGGAGCCTGTCCGACCTCGTTCCACAGATCGCACCATTCGGGAGTGTCCTATGGCCGATATCTTGACGCTGAAGAAATTCGAGGCGCTGAGCCCGTTCGAGATCAAGGACGAGTTGATTAATCTCGCCAAGGCGACGTCGAAACGGACGCAGTCCGCGTTCCTGAACGCCGGCCGCGGCAATCCGAACTGGGTGGCCACCACACCGCGCGAAGGCTTCTTTCTGCTCGGACAGTTCGCGATCACCGAGAGCAAGCGCGTCATGGACCACCCCGCCGGGATCGGCGGCATGCCCCAGGCCAAGGGCATTGCTGCACGCTACGAGGCCTGGCTCGCCCAGCACGCCGACATGCCGGGCGCGAGCTTCCTGTCGGAGATGCTGCCCTTTGCCGTCAAGAAGTTCGGCTTCGAGCCGGATGCCTTCGTCCACGAGCTCGTCGATTCCATCATCGGCGACAATTATCCCGTGCCTGACCGCATGCTGGTGCACAACGAGAAGATCGTGCACGAATACTTGATGTGGGCCGTGTGCGGCGAGCCACGGCCATCGGGCAAGTTCGACATCTACGCGGTCGAGGGCGGCACTGCCGCGATGTGCTACATCTTCAAATCGCTGAAGGCCAATCGCCTGCTGCTGCCGGGTGACACCATCGCGCTGGGAACGCCGATCTTCACGCCGTATATCGAGATGACGCACCTTGAGGACTACGATCTCAAGATGGTCGAGATCAAGGCTCCACAGGAAAACCGATTCCAGTTCACGGACGAGGAAATCAAGAAGCTGGAGGACCCGAAGATCAAGGCCTTCTTCATCGTCAATCCCGCCAATCCGTCGGGAATGGGGGTGAGCCCGGAGACGATCGCCAAGCTAACGAACCTGGTGAAGACCAAGCGCCCTGACCTGATGCTTCTGACCGACGACGTCTACGGAACCTTCGTGCACGGTTTCCGCTCGTTGCTCGGCGAGCTCCCGCACAATACGATCGGGGTCTATTCCTACTCTAAATATTTCGGCTGCACGGGATGGCGGCTCGGCGCCATCGCCATTCACGAGGACAACATCTTTGACAAGATGATCGCCAAGCTGCCCAATGCGGCGGTGAAGGCGCTCGACAAGCGTTACGGCCCCCTGACGTTGGAACCGCGCAAACTCAAACTCATCGACCGCATCGTCGCCGACAGCCGGGATGTCGCGCTCAATCACACTGCCGGCCTGTCGCTGCCGCAGCAGGTGATGATGAGCCTCTTCTCCCTTTCGGAGATGCTCGACGACAAAAAGGCCTATCAGGCCGCCTGCATGGAAATCGTCAACAAGCGGCTGTGGTCGCTGCTCGACGGCCTCGGTCTCGCCGACAAGCTGAACCCGAATCCCAATTACGATGCGTATTACGGACTGATCGATTTCGAGTTCTGGGCGCGGAAGAACATTGGCGACGACGCCGTGGATTATCTGAAGAAGAACGTTCACCCGCTCGACCTCGCGTTCCGTCTGGCCGAAGCCCACGGCATCGTGCTGCTGAACGGCGGTGGTTTCGATGCGCCCGAATGGTCGCTGCGTGTGTCGCTGGCAAACCTTCCGGACGATGTCTACGACGATATCGGACGAGGTGTTCGCAGCATTGCGCGTGGCTATCGGGACGCCTACGAGGCGGCCAAGGGCGGCTCAAAGTAACGTGAACCAATGGGGGGCCGGTTGATCCGGATCACTCCGATATCAAGCCAAAGGAGAATGAACGTCATGAGGAAATCTGCCATCGGCGCCGCCTTGATCGTCTCGTTTGCGGCCGCTACCGGCCTCAGCACGCCGTCGCGTGCCGAGACCGGTCAGGTTGCCGTCGTCTTCACCAAGGGCGGCTTCATCGTCGGCGTCGGCGGCGGCGAGGGTGTTTTGGTGTTGCGGGGCAAACAATATCCCTTCACCGTGTCAGGCATGAGCGTCGGTTTCACGATCGGAGCTTCGACGACCAAGTTTGTCGGCCGCGCCCTCAATTTGAGGGGGCCGCAGTCGATCGAAGGCTCTTACGCGGTGGGCGGAGCCGGCGGCGCCGTCGCCGCGGGGGCCGGAGCCGTGCAGTTGCAGAACGGCAATGGTGTGATCCTTCAGCTCAGCGGCCCGAAGATTGGCGCGGAGGTGTCTGCCGCGGTCGGCGGCGTCACGATCCGGCTGAAATAGGCCCGGGAGGGCGCTCAAGCCAAACGGGCTGCGTCATCGCAGCCCGTTTCGCGTTTCAGTAGCGTTCCTCGACGAACTTCAGGCCGCGCAGGCTCGCCTGGTCGTTGTAACGTCCCTTGTGGGACCGCGGCGGCAGCTTGACCTTCTCCCGCTTGACCTTCTTGTAAGGGATCGTTCTCAGGATGTGCGAGATGACGTTGAGCCGCGCTCGCCGCTTGTCGTCGGAGCGGATCAGTCGCCACGGTGCATGCTTCGTGTCGGTCGCCTCGAACATCATGTCACGCGCGCGCGAGTAATCGTACCAGCGCCCGAACGACTCGGTGTCCATCGGGCTCAGCTTCCACTGCCGCAGCGGATCCTCGATACGCGCCTTGAAGCGGAGCTCCTGCTCCTCCATCCCGACCTCGAGCCAGAGCTTGATCAGGACGATGCCGGCGTCCACGGCGAATTTCTCGACCAGCGGACACAATTCCAGGAAGCGCTTGTGTTCGGTCGGCGAGCAGAAGCCCATGACGTATTCAACGCCGGCGCGGTTGTACCAGCTGCGGTCGAAAATCACGATCTCACCGCCGGCCGGGAATTGCTCGATATAGCGCTGCAGGAACAGCTGGGATTTCTGCCGGTCGGAGGGCGCGGGCAGGGCGCAGACACGGAACACGCGCGGGCTCACCTTTTCGGTCAGCGCCTTGATGGTCCCGCCCTTGCCGGCCGCGTCGCGCCCCTCGAAGATGATGATCACCTTCAGTTTCTGGGCTCTTCTCTATTCGGCCGGATTTAGTCAAGGGCTTGATTGGGCGCCTCCTTGGGTTCGGTACCGCTCGCGGGGCCGTGCTTCTCTTCGGGATCAGCCGTATGGCTCTCCCAGC
>NZ_JASAUS010000018.1:0-90439 GCF_029953005.1 Bradyrhizobium sp. Mp27
GTTCGAACGCTCAGGTCAACCAAGCCGTTCCGATGACACTGCTGGGGCCCGGCGTCACGCGACGCCGCGGCCAGCCGCGCGCGTAGCCTGTGCGGTAAAATACGCGCTTACGTTTAAGTTGCCACCGGCATTATGACGGACTGCAGCGCGCGCTACAGGTCGAGGCCTAAGCACGACACCGGCCCGCGCGACGCAGCCCGCCGGATAACCAACATACGTGCAGTAAATCACCGCGTGAGCCGGTTCCGCGGAGAGAGAGAGACCTGCGAGCCCCAACAGAGCGCTGGCCGCAATCCCTGCAACTGTGCTCGATCCAATCCATAGACGCTTCCCATTCATGGTAATCCTCCCAGCTGACATTGCATGAGCGTCGAGGAATAGTTGACGTTGATCTGGATCAAGGGCGGATGTGAAGCCAAGTCGCCGGTATCGGGGTGCTCGCCTAACGTCGCGTCACTCCAACGGGAGACACGCCGTAGCTATGCGCGTGCATGCCGGGCGGTGTCAGCCTGAGAGTGCTGCCGCCCAATGACATAGATCAAGACGAAGGCGGCAAAGGCGAGTAGACTTTTGAACTTGGGGCAGTCCAGCAAGGGAGGCAGTCATGATTTCTCGACGAAAGCTTCTTTCTTCCTTGGGCTTGGCGACCACAGTAGCCGCGCTCCCGAGTATGCTGATGGTACCCGACGCCGAGGCGCAGACCGCTGGCATGGAGAGGCGTCAAGATCGACGTGAGGGACGCCACGAGCGCCGCGAAAATCGTCGTGACGCGCGCCAAGTGCGCCGGGAGGGTCGCCGAGACGCGCGCGACGTGCGGCGAGGAGGCGCACCGGGGACGGCAGACACGACTGCGACAGGAGTTACGACGGGAACAGCTAAGTAGCTGAGCCTGGTGTACTGCCAGGTCATCATCTTGCTCACAGTCCCCGCAGCCTCGCTGAGTAGGTCGCGTGCGTGAAGGGAATCTGGTCGAGACGAGTGGCACGCTGCTTGCCCTTTACCCAGCGAGCCGCGCTCGCTTCGCCGTGAACCTTTCGGCGCGCGCTCCGCACGGTCGTTGGGGACTGTGGAGCGTATGAGACCAGCGGGTACCGAACGACCGCTACCCACTAATCGAGAATGGCTCAAGTTCCGCGTTCTTAGTGAAATGCTCTTCTTGAGTCCGGTAAGGGTCTTGGTCGTGTAAAAACACCGTTCCTGGGGAAGTCGGTGAGAAGCCAAGATCGGTTCGGGCTCAGGCCACGATCGCCGCCATCAGCGGCTTTGTCCCGACGATGTTGATGACCCGCGTCAGATTATAGGCCAGGACCGAGAGAGCCATCTCGGCGGCTACTTTTGGAAGCGTTTTGGTGAGGAAGTGCGTCGCCCCCATGCGGGCTTCATCGTGCCGAACGGATGCTCGACCGTCTCGCGACGCAGGCGCATGGCTTGTGGGTTTGCATCAAGGCGCTGCTGCACAGCTTCGAGCAGATGCTCATGCTCCCATCGCGGAATCCGTCGCTCTGGTCCTGTCGTACACTGTGGTTTAAGCGAACAGTCTTGACAGGCTGTGGTCCAGTAGCGCCGTAGCCGCTTGCCGTCCTCCTCGCTCGTAAAGCGATATGGCAATTGCTCCCCGGCTGGACAGCGATAGGCGTCCTCCTCTGGCAGATAGAAGTCCTGCTTGCCGAAGCGGCCATCCGACTTGGCACCCGACGTCTGGGGCTTGGGCAGAGTTACCGTGATCTCCAGCCTCGTGACACGCGAGGATCTCCAGGCTGCTGAAGTAGCCGCGATCGGCAACGGCCTCGAGCGTCGCGCTCTCGAGAACAGCCTTCGCCTGCCTGGCCATATTGGCCAGCTGAGCCCGATCCGAGCCGCTGTTCGTTACCTCATGCGTGACAATCAGATGGTGCTCGGTATCCACGGCGACTTGCACGTTGTATCCGACAACGCCGGACCCGCGGCCGCTAGTTGCCATCGAGCGGCTATCGGGATCAGTCAGGGAGATTTGCTGGTCGGGCGAAGCCAGCATCTGCTTCTCGTAAACAGCAAGCTTGCCCATTTCCTCCTTCAGCTTCGTCAGTTTCTCGGTCAGCCTCGTCACCTTCGCGGCCAGTGCCTCTGTCGGCTCTTGCCGGTCGGCCGTGTCAAGTTGGCTCAAATAGCGCGCGACGCTCTCCTCCAGCTGGGCACGCCGTCGTTGCACCTTCGCCCGCGTGAAGTTCTTGTCTCGGTTGTTCACGGCCTTGAACTTGCGGCCATCGATGGCAACGCTCGCCGTCGCGAGGAGGCCCATCTCGCGGCAGAGTTCGACGAAGCGAGCGCATACCCTGCGCAGCGCCAGGCTATTGTCTTTGCGGAAGTCCGCGATCGTCTTGTGATCAGGGGCGAGCCGACCCAACAGCCACATGACCTCGACATTGCGTCCGGCTTCTCGTTCGAGCCGCCGGCTCGACTGCACCCGGTTCAGATAGCCGTAGATATAAAGCTTGAGGAGAACTGAAGGATGGTACGACGGCCGACCAGTTGCCGCCGGTTCCACCCCCTCAAAGCTCATCTCAACCAAATCGAGCGCATCGGCAAACACGTCGATCACGCGAACAGGGCTGCTCTCGTCAATGAAATCATCGAGGCATTCCGGCAATAGCGCGCATTGCCCACGATCCGCCTGCTCAACGAAGCGCCTCATCAGCTTCCCCCGCAGAATCACGAGGGAATCACAGCAGCACGGCGTTTTCACACAGCCAGGGTCACAAGCCGCCGATCACGCTCAAGATGGCAGACTTCCGCTTTGCGTTCGTAATCCGACCTTTATGAGTACGCGCTCTCGACGATCCCAGAACCGTTGACATTGCGAAAGACCTCGCCACAAGTTTTTTGCTTGTTACCGACTGGCGCGCGCTCCAATTTTATGGTTGTTTGTCCCCGTCCGAAAAGCAGTGTGCTGATAATCATGAGCCGCCGGTTTTGGCCGCGCGGCGGAGGCAATGCTATGGACAACCAACCGAAGCGATCAATATCGCGGCGCATTGCGCCCCTAGCATCGCAGCACTTAGTACCTATGGCGCTCATGATCGACGAAGCCTGCGTGGTTGCGAGGGTTGGGCGAAACAGCCTTTATCTCGCACTTCAGGGAGGCGCCCTGCGTGCGCGCAAGCTCCGCACAAAGACCGTGATATTAGTCGACGACTTGCGCGCCTGGCTGGAAAGCCTTCCGCTCGCTTCATTTAGCAATGCCTGCGAACCCCGAAAAACCTTTCCCCGGGAAAGCTCGCCCCCGGTTAGAACGGCCGCCGCGCCTTCGCCCAAGCGTCGACTGATCGCCGCCGAGTAAAGTCGTGACCAGTTGCAACCTAGTCGCGCAGCTGAATGCGCGCTGGCGCGTCGTCATGGCGCGCGACCATCGTTCGGGAATTAGAGCAAGCGCAGTGCTGCATGACCCACGCACCCTCTCTATGTTGGGGCATAAGTTGGGGCATAAGTTGGGGCAGGATCATCAGACATGCGATTTGCTGCGGGATTTCGCAGCTTCGTGGCGGAGACAGTCTCCGCCGCGCCATCCTTGCGACCCAGAAACCGCCGCGTCGGGAGCGGCACAAAGAGAAACGCCCGCCCCGCTGTGAACCGGGACGGGCGCGAAACAACGAGGAGCAAACCCCTCTCACAAGTGGGTTGCACCATGCCGGACACGCTGATGAAAAGCAAGAGTCGCGTTCGTTGCTCCTCGACAGATCTAGGAGCCAAGCGAAATGACCATCGCGAGCTATACCCCTACCAGTAACTTCACCATGATCGCTAACGACTGCTTCCGCGATGAGCGCCTTAGCTACGAGGCGCTGGCCATCTTTACCTATCTCCGGAGTAAACCGCGCGACTGGAAGGTGATGCAGACCGAGCTAGCGAAGCGGTTCAAATCCGGCCGGGACCGTGTTCGCAACGCAATCAACGAATTGGTCGCGGCCGGCTACATCCGGAAGGTTCAGGAGCGCGTAGCCAAGACGGGGCGATGGAGCACGGTCGACTATGACGTGCTCGCCCTGCCCGATGCGCCGTCGCCTGAGCGACCGATGCCTGAAGCACCGCTGCCTGAAAACAGGTCACTACTAAGTACTGATCTTCTACCAAGTACGGATTCAACCAAGGAACAATCTAACATTCGTCTCGCAGCTGACGCTGCGGACGCAAGCGCGGTTGATGAACCGCAGAAGGCCGCGCCAAGCCCGATCACTGCCAACCCCCTTCCCGCGTCCAGCGATCGCAGCCCGCGGATCTTCCGACAGAGCCAAGTGGAGGCGGCACAAGCGTGGGAAGAACTGCGGCGCATGGACTGGCAAAGCGTTTGGGGTGATGACGAGTTGCCCCATTGGCACGCGCTGCTTCGCAAGGGGCATGCTGCCGACGACATCGTCAACACGGCGGCCGCCTTTCTCCGCGAGACTCCCTTCCCCGACGTGCCATCGCTTGGTGACTGGCTGGCATGCTTCGAGAGCTATCTGGAGGACGAGGCCGGCGGCGTGACAGCGCTGCGGCCGATGCCGCGCGTGCCCGTCACCGCACCATACTCAGGATCAATGGAGATTCACGCAAATGGCCGGCGTAAAGCAGATCGCGTTCAATGATCTGATCGGTCAGCCCACGTGGATTCAGGCACCGTCGATCGCATTCAAAACCATGACGCGCGGACCTGAAAATCGGTGATGAAATCCAGATGCCGAAGACGCTGATCAACAACTCGCAGCAGGCTATGTCGTCACTGATAAAACCAGAACGCCGCGCAGCAAGGCACCTTCATTGTGACGTCGGTACACCACATCGGCAATTATAGGCAGCCGGACGGTTATGCCTGGATAAGCGAGTTCAACGCCGTCCCGAAAACAATACAGAGCGCGTCGCAATGACGCTGGGGCCGATGCGCCACGAGTCGTAGACGTCGACCCCAGCGCGCATCGGCACACGCGCCGGGGCCGTGGCTGATCGAGTACATCCGTCGCTCAGCCGTACAAAAAACCGCCCACCGGTTTTTGGGAACGCGGTGGGCGGTCTCGACGCTGACCACCACTGTCAGGAGATTTCCAGCGCGATGATCATAACAACATGTGCGCAGAGAGATCAACCTGCGAGGGTAACAAGGGATGTTCACAGCCAAACTTTGGCTTTCCAATAATCCGATGTAGGTTCAATCCGTCAGGGACGCCCACAACACCACTAAAGGGAAAAATCAGATGACCCCCGAAGAACTCCTGAAAGCTATCACGGAAGTCGCCGACGGCCTGCGCACCGACATGGCGGCGATCGGCAAGAAGTGCGACGCGATCGGCGCGAGGCACGACGAGCTTGCCGGCGAACTGAAGCAGCTCAAGTCCGACGCCAAGAAGGACGACGATCGGACGATGGCTGAGCGCGTCGCAGCGGACAGTATCGACGATTTCCGACACGATGTCCGCGCGCTGACGTCGGCCGTCGCCGATCTGCGGAAGAACCAAACGAGACCGATGGCTGATCTCAATAAATTTGCCGATGTCCAAAGCAAGGCCGACTCCGTCATGCGCGCATTGGGTAGCGCGGCCGAGCCGCCCATGGCCGGTGAAGACCTCGTGGCGTACAAAATTCGGACGCATAGGAAGATGCAGCCCTACTCACCGCGTTGGAAGGGAGTGGAGTTGCAGATCATTGCAGCGGACCAAGCCGCGCTCGACATCGCGCTCGACGGCATCCGCGCCGACGCGATGGCAGCAGCTACGAGCCCGGTCGGCATGCCGGAGTTTCAGCACCGGATGATCACCAAAACGATGCCCGGCGGCCATATCTCTCGCGAGTTCATCGGCAACGGTACGATCTTCAAGCAGCTCTCGCGCCCCGTCCGTCACGTCCAGAGCATTGGTCCAAGATGGGCCGGCGCTGGAGCGTAACCGAGCGGCGATGACGAAACGTTCCGCCGCTGCAACGCAGTGGCGGAACAGGCAGGCGCGAGAAAAGACACCCTGAGGCGAAAATGAATGATGAAGCGCTGGAGCTGGATATCTCGATAGCCCGCGACTGCCTCGATCGCACCTACATCCAGCGCGGTCGTCGAATGCGCGACTTGAGCGACGCGGACCTGTGTGACGCCTGGGTGCGCGGAATGCTGAAGTGGCTCAATTGCCGCACGGACTGCCGGTTGCTGGACGATGCCGGAAGCGAGCTTCGACTGCGCCGACTTGAGCCGCCTCACCAGCAGGCAGGGTCAACGATCCTCGCCAGCCCCGGTTGAAAAAGAATCAACATGGCGCACGGCGGCAAGCGGCCCGGCGCTGGTCGCAAGAGAGGAATTCCCAACAAAGCCAGCGCGGCGCGGGAGTTGGAAGCCCAGGCGAGCGGCGAGACACCAGCCGACGTATTGCTGGGCGCGATGAGGGAGTTTTGGCGGCTCGCCAACAAGAGCACGAGCGCTCGAAAGCGGAGCGAACACCTTCGGGCAGCCGCCGCCATCGCACGGGATGCGGCGCCCTACTTTCACGCCAAACGCCTTCCGACCACGGACGCCCCGGCGGAAAGAACGCACATCACCGTTGAGGTCATCGGTGGATTGCCGCGTGGTTCGACACCTGAGAAGCCCGAGGGTGACGAATACGCGGACGTTCCGGAAGAACAGCCGGCCTGGACCACATCGGCCTGCCGCGATTGAGAGGCGCAATCATGCTCAAAAAGCCTGGCCATATTTTCAGGGACCCTGGCGCACCAATCGTCGAGGCCGACTTCAGGCCGATCGCCGTCCAGAGGGACCCGGAGGAGATCCTCGCTCTGATCTTCGCCCGGCTTGGCCGCGACTATGGCGGCCCATTGGTCGACCCGTCGCCGGTTGTGGGGGCAGCCGCTAGGGCACCGATGCCGCCCCGTCAGAATTGCTGATTGATTTCATTGTCCTGCGGTCAAGATGCGGCGGAGAGTGGATCCGCCAAGCCCAAGAGAGCGCAGCGGGATCATTTGCAACCGCTTCCAATCGAGCAAGACGCACTGCCCCCAAGGCCACGCATACACGCCAGAAAATACGAAGCTCGCGAAATCGACGAAGCCGGGCCACTTCAAGCGGCAGTGCCGGAAGTGCCAGTCGGAGGTAGCAAAGCGTCTGCGCGCCCGCGACAAGCTGGCCAAGCTGGTAGCATCGGGCGTCGCGCACCAGGCACACGACCGGGCGCCCGCCGCGGCCTTCAGTGAGGTCGCCAGCCAGCCCGGCGCGAGCACACCTCCAGCCGCCGCCGATCTCGCGCAGCTCAGCGACGCGCTCGCCAGCGCCGCCGGCGAAGCAGTCACCGCAGCCACTGCGCCGGCCGAGGCCGCGGCAATCATCGCGCCGCCGGTCACTATGGTGCGCGCACCGAACGCGCCGCGCCCCTTCCAGCAATTGGCACTCCGATTCCTCAAATATACCGGGCGACTGCGACCTTGACCGCATGCATCACCAGCCTGGCTGCCAAATAGATCGCGCAAAAGCATCAAATCCGGATACGAGGGCGTTTCTTGGAATCGGCAGCGCAATAAGTGGACCGCCAAGATCAAAATCGGATCGAAGCGCCGCCATGTTGGCCTATTCGATGATCCCGCTCATGCTGCCCAGGCGATCGAGCAGGCCCGCGCCCAACCTGAAGCTTACTTTGAAAATCGCCGTCGTCGCGTCCGGCGTCGCCAACGATCGCGCCAGCCGGCGAGTGCTGTGGCAGCCATTGGGCACGGGCACCGTCGGATCTGAGCCGCGCGGGTACTTCCGCTTTTGGCGGCATAGCGGGCCCGGCCGGACTTGCTACTGGCTCGACCCGGTCGCGAATGACCCATAGCGGCCCTCCGTTCAAACGGCCCCGCCTAATGGCCGCGAGATTGTTTCGGCCAGTGCCGCCTCTTTCCAACCCATCCAGATTCGGATCTTCTTTTATTGACTTATCTCAAAGGCGTCCTCTTGGTTCACCCCCACCGTCAGGGCAAGACATCGTCCGAAGAGAAACCGAACCAGGACAAAGAGGCGGCGAAGGCCACACTGTCACACTCACGGAGATTCGAAGCCCGCTAGTTCCTAGCGAACCTCCGGCAAGGTCGTTGCCCCTGCGCTGCAAGCCGGGCTTGCCAAGTTCCTTCATTGTGCAAGGATGCAGGGAACCAAGCCCGGTGTTCGGGAGGAGGAGGAGTACGTGAGCGACCTGCATCCGGCCGGACCCCATCACCTACCCGGCTTCATCACTGCTCCCAGCGACACAGATCCCCTTATGGTGGGCGTCGGCATTTTTCTGATCTTCGCCGTTCTCATGGTCGGTATCTTCTATTTGCACCTGCACTCGCTGCCCGAGCGGATGGCCCACAAGTCGCAGAAGTTCCAATTTGAAATCGTGGCTGTGTTGTGCCTGCTGGCGCTGTTTACGCACAACCACCTTTTTTGGGTGATCGGGCTTTTTCTTGCCATGGTTGACCTGCCGGATTTCAGCTCGCCGCTGCGCAGGATTGCGGGATCGGTCGAAAAGATGGCGGGCGTTCCGCCTGAGGAAGACCCGACTGAGCCGCCAAGTGAGACCGCTGCTCACGCTGGTACCGGCGTGCCTGACGCGACGAAGCCGGGCGCCGCCAACAGCACACTGAAGACCACCGCTGCCGTGGACGAGATCAAGAGCAAGATCCAGCGCGATCTTAAGCGAGGGGGACCCGGCCATGCTTGAACTTCTCCTCTGCGCCACCCTCACGATCCTTCCGGACTATCTCTATCGCCGCTATCGGCAGGGCAAGCGGATCGGCCACGAGATCACGCTCTATTCCGTCTGGTACGAGCTGCGATTTGGCATCGTCGCTTGCCTGATGCTCACGGTCTCGCTGATCACGATGATCTTCTACTTTCATCCGTCGACTACGTCGGCGACGTTGTACTATCGGACCGTCCCGATTATGTCCGAAGTAACCGGCCGGGTCGCTGAGGTTCACATCGATGTCAACGGGCCCGTCAAGCAAGGCGAAGTGCTTTTCCGACTTGACAGCACCAAGCAGGAAGCAACGCTGTCGACAGCCAAACGAAAAGTCGCCGAAATCGATGCCGCCATGCTGTCGGCGCAGGCCGATGTCATGAAGGCGGAAGGTCAGCTTCAGGAGGCAAAAGGCTCGCTGCAGCAGGCGCAGGACGAACTCGACACCAAAAGCGAATTGCAGAAGCGTAATCCCGGCATTGTTCCTCAACGCGACATCGAAAAGCTTGGTGTGGCCGTCGCGGGTCGCCAGGGCGCTCTCGACGCTGCGACTGCTTCCAAACAATCCGCGATGACGCGGCTGAGCGCTCTACTGCCGGCGGAGAAGGCGACCGCAGAGGCGGCACTGGCCGAAGCGCAGGTTGATCTGGACAAGACCTTTATTCGCGCCGGTGTCGATGGGCGGGTCGAGCAGTTCGGACTGAGGCCGGGTGATATCGTCAATCCAATGATACGGACGGCCGGCGTTCTGATTCCGGAGGGCGCGGGACGGAGGGCTCTCATGGCAGGGTTTGGGCAGATCGAGGCTCAGGTCATGAAGGTCGGAATGGTGGCCGAGGCCACCTGTATTTCCAAGCCGTGGGTCGTTATTCCGATGGTGGTTACCAACGTGCAGGACTACATCGCGGCGGGCCAGTTCAGGGGCGGCGAACAACTGATTGAGGCGCAGAACAATGTGCGTCCGGGCAGCATTCTCGTTTTCATGGAGCCGCTCTACAAGGGCGGCCTGGAAGGCGTGACGCCCGGCAGCAGTTGTATCGCCAATGCCTACACCAGTAATCACGAACTGATCTCGTCTGGGAAACTCGGTTCGTTCAAGAGCTTCGCGTTGCATGTCGTCGATGCGACCGGATTTGTCCACGCGTTGCTGTTGCGGATTCAGGCCCTGGTGCTGCCGATCAAGACGCTGGTGTTGAGCGGACATTGAGTTTGTGTATGAACGCTGCTGGCAACAACGTAGCCGCGATCTGCAAAATCAGTCTGATTTGAGTGGTGGTAATGCGACGCAATTAAAATTGCGTCGTTTATGACGCGTTTGCGCGGTGGATGTCTGGAAATGGCCCATCGCGTCATTTAGCTGCGCTGCAAACTTTGGTCGCTATCGGCGCATAGCGGACTCCGGCAAGCCCTCTGAACGGCAGATATGGAGTCGCAGCCCAAATGAGCGCGGCAGAGCGGCCATCAGTCGGCGCTAGGACAGCCGTTAGGGCGGCGGTGCGCTGTCGACAGGATTATCGATCGAATTCAGTAGCCTGGGTCTCCGCTGCGGCGGATGGAGCGTCCGCCCTCAGGGAGTGACCGCAAGAACGAGGCGCTGTCTGAACCCGGTTGGATGCCCCGTTCCTCACTTCTACGACCTCGAAACTTCGGCGGTCGGCGGCGCGAGCGAGAAGCGTGCACGCTGGCCGCCGTAGCTCGCCAAAAGCCGTTTGGCGCGGACCACCGTGTCATCGTTCGCCCGCATGGCTGCCAGCTCGCGCTCCAGCCGGTCGTAGATCGGCGTGAGGCGATCGCCATATTGCACGATCAAGTATGCACACACCGCGAGCGCTCGCTCGAGGCGATCGATGGTCAGAGGCTCGTGCTGTCTCGCTGAGCGGGCGCTATTCGGCGCGTGCCTCTTCGTGGGGGCCCAGCCCTTCGGGGGACGATACGACTTTGTCACCCTCCCCGGCTCCTTTTGGAAATGCGCTCGTCCTTCTCCGAGGCGATCGCGTCGACCAAGGCCGCATTGTAGGCGCGACGAAATTCCGGCGTCGTCGGATTGCTGGGCAGCGGAGTGCGCGGGCTGCCTGGGTACACGCGAAACGCCAGCTTCCCATTACGAGGGT
Organism: Bradyrhizobium sp. Mp27; assembly: GCF_029953005.1. NCBI lineage: Bacteria > Pseudomonadati > Pseudomonadota > Alphaproteobacteria > Hyphomicrobiales > Nitrobacteraceae > Bradyrhizobium > Bradyrhizobium sp. Mp27. The sequence continues at coordinate 10,790 of NZ_JASAUS010000018.1, forward strand.
TCCGCTCGACATACCTCGGCAATCGCCCAGTCGCCGACGCGCGCCGTCTGATCGGTGCGCGCTGGCGGGCGAGAAGCTCATTGCGGAATGAATTCAGAAAGACGAACAGGGAGAGCACCGGTCGAATGGGTGGATAAAACGGGTGTTCGTCCGTATTGTCGTCGGCAGCTTGGGTCATGATCACCTCATGGTTTGAGCTAGGGCCCTGGCCGGTGTTGCAAGCGCCGGCCGGGCCCGCCGTTCATAGCGCGGATCGCGCGCAATCCAAAATTTCGACGTCCAACACGACTCCCCGACCGTCAGCGGTCATTTTCTTGCCGCTGAACTGCACCACTTTGCTGGCCTTCGGCGTTGAGCAAAACGTCGCCCAGGCCGCCATCATTTGCCGGCGCTTCTCCCGCATGTCGCCGCGCCGATAGGCAGCTTCGACCTTGTCGGGCAGCGTGTGCGACAGCGCCATTTCGGACATGTCGTTAGGATACGACGTCACCTCGCTGCACCAATCCTTGAAGGTCGAGCGGAAGCCATGAGGGACAACCTCTCGATTGCCTTGCTGCGGATCGACCCATTTAGGTAACCCCGCCTTGGCGCGGTCTTCGTTCATGCGGTCGATAACAGCGGCCATAGCGGCGTTGCTCAGTGCCTCGCCCTGATTACCACCCGGAAACAGGTAATCGGCATCCGTGGGCAGATCGTCGAGGATCGCGATGGCCTGACGGGTGAGTGGGACGACGTGATCGCGCTTGCGCGCTCCCTTCTTGCCCTTCATGCGCTCCTTGGGGACCGTCCAGAGCTTTTCTTTCGGCTCAATCTCGGTCCGTGTTGCGCCGACCGTCTCGCTCGTCCGGGCGGCGGTCAGGATCGTGTATTCGAGTGCGCGCGCGGCAATACCCTCGCGCTGGCGCAGCTCCGTCATAAACTCCGGCATCTGCTGATAGGGCAGCGCCGGGTAGTTCTTGACGGGCGCGACCTGAGACTTCTTCGGCAAGAGCTGATCGAGATGCCCAACCCACCGTGCCGGGTTCTCCCCCGAGCGCAGCTTCAAAGCCTTGGCCCGGTCGAGCACCTTTTCGATCCGTCCCCGAATCCGGTTTGCGGTCTCTGTCTTGGTGTTCCAGATCGGTTGCAGGATCTTCATCACGTGAACGTCGGTGACCGCGTCAACGGCAAGGCCGCGGATCGACTTGCAGTAGTCGTTTTTCGCCGGCTCCCCCTTGGGTCCGATGCCCAACAATGTCATGCGCCACTGGTCGAGATGCTTGTCATTCTTCCAGCCGGCTCGGTTGGCCTCGATGTAGTCCTCGGCGCACTCACCAAATGTAGAGCCTGCGGTGGCCTTCCGCGCGTCCTTTGGATTGACACCTTTCGCCAGCTGCGCGCGTGCCTGGGCGGCAAGCTCCCGCGCATCCGCCAGCGTGACGCCGGCACGCGCGGGAACGTCAGGCGCGGCCGCGCGAGGGGCCGATCCGAAGCCGATCTCAGTCGGCTTGCCGTGCCAGCGATACAGGAACACCCACCGCCGGCCACCGTTCGGTGAGATCGACAGGTACAGGCCGCCACCGTCGGCGTGCCGTCCAAATTGGTTCATAGTTGCCGCTGATCTGGCGTTCAGCCTGTTGATTTTCCGCACCATCGCTCCCCTAACCTGCCCTAGCACCTGCCCTAGCACTTGTGCCGGATTGTAGCGGACGACAGCAAACGGAGAAAGACCGTAGCAACAAGAATACCCTATAAAATAAGCGCCGCCGCAAACATCTACGGACCCAGGCAAACCGCCTTAAAGGCTAGTTCGGCGGACACCCCTTCCGCCAAACCTTAAGCACAATCAACAAGTTATACCGACAGTTTCGATCCGGTCCCCCGGCTTGGCACCGGGCGAGGAAAGTCGCGCGCCAAGTGCTGCATCTGGCGGGCAAGAAGACATGGCAAATGGCGAGCGCCCAGAGATTGGAAGTCGGTGGAAGCCGGCGTCCAGTAAAGAGGCGTGCTGCTTTGCGGCCGAAATTGTTGATGTCCGCTTGTCCCCCGTAACGGCGCAAAAGCAGACGTGCGGGTCCCAGCAAGGCCAGGGCAAATTGCGAGGGGAGGCTACAAGAAGCTGTGACAAGCGGTAAGTCTCGGCACGTGCTAACTGGCCACCGCCATCCGGCTCACACGCAGATGGCAGAATACAATTTGGCCCGATAGAGACCTAAGATCGTCTTCCGGTAGCCATGCGCGTGATGAGGGACGCAATGCGCCAGTCCTCGACGCTCGACCGCCGCCTGTTCATCAAGACCGCCGGTCGTTTCTTTGGCGCGACGGCTGCGGCCGGAGGTCTGCTATCGCTTGGCCCATCGATGCCGGGGGCGCGTTCGCAGCCTAGAGCGCCAACGCCCGAGCCGCTCATCCAGCCGCCCGAGATGCACAGCGTCAACGGCGTCCTCGATACGACGATTGCGGCAGCGCCCGGATCGGTGCAACTCGGCGATCGCGCGTTTACCGGACTGCTCTACAATGGTGCTTATGTGCCGCCGACGCTACGCGCACGCCTGGGCGACACGCTGCGGATCTCTTTCCGTAACAATTTGAACTCCGAGCTCGATCGCCCTGGCTATCTGGGTCCTATTTGTGCCGGTGTCGGCACCGCGTCGAACCTGCACTTTCACGGCATGAGCGTCTCGCCGCAAGGCAACAGCGATAATGTATTCGTCCACGTTCAACCCGGCGAAACATTCCAATACCAGGTGCGCATTCCGGCGTTCGGCCGGCAAAGTCCGGGCTTGTTCTGGTACCACCCCCATGCGCACGGGTTCGTCAATAATCAAATCATTGGCGGCATGTCCGGTGCTCTGGTCGTCGATGGCATTGACGAACTTTTCCCGCTGCTGCACGGATTGCCGGAACGCTTCCTTCTGATCAAGCACTTCAAGTGTGACGACGAAAGCGAAATAGTTTCGATCAATGGTCAGATCAATCCCGCCATCTCCATGCGCGCCGGCGAAATGCAGTTTTGGCGCATTGCGCACATCGGAGCATCGGATTTCTACAAATTGCGTATTGAGGGCATGCCGCTTTACGTCGTGGCAACCGATGGGCACGCCTTGTCGCAGCCACGCAAGATGACCGAACTTTTCATTGGCCCCGGCGAGCGGATTGACGCCATTGTCATCGGTCCGTCCGCAGGCGAATACCCGATGCGAACCATTTCTTTTCAGAACGAAGCCTGGCGGCCGCCGGAACCGGTGCGGCAACTGGCAGTCATCCATTCCAGCGGTTTGTTGCAGAGTGCGAAGATCGACGATGATATCTTTCGCCAGCGGGGCACTGGGCCGCAATGGATCAACGACGTTCGTATCGCGTCGATCGCGCGGCGCCGAACGCTATCTTATTCGCGCACCACCGACCGCAAGATATTCATGATTGATGGCCGCGTTGTCGACGAGGCGCGCACCGACCAAACTGTCAAGTTCGGCGATACCGAAGAGTGGACGGTGATCAACACGGATCAGCAGTATCACAGCTTCCATATTCACCAGACACCCTTCCTGGTGACGGAAGTAGGCGGCGCTTCCTGGCACGATGACAGTCTGCGCGACACTTTTTCGGTGCCGCCAGCAACGGACCAGAGACCTGGCACCCTCAAGGTCGTCATTCCGTTCACCGATCCAGCAATCGTCGGCCGATTTGTCTACCATTGTCATGCAGTCGATCACGAAGACAAGGGCATGATGGGCGTCATCGAAGTCGTCGCTTGAAAGCCCGGAATTCGGCGATTAGGTCACCAACACATCTTCCGTTTCGGGGCCAACTATCTCGGCCTGACCTTGGAGACTGTATCGCGCGCCCGGCATTCTCGACTTCGTCGGCAATACCCAGCGTCAGATCGTGCTGCTCAACCGGCGCCAGTTGGCGGGCCTCGACCTACAGGCTTAACCTGCAATCTTGAGCAGCGCCTATTGGATAGCGCGCGGAGCGCTGTCCAATATGGACCGCGCGACCTCGGAAACGCCGGTGAGGATGATCTGCACGCCGATGCAGATCAGCAGGAAAGCTGACAGTTTCGTCACCACGCTGGTGCCCTCCTCGCCGAACAGGCGCGCCATTGCGCTCGATTTCCGGTAGGCGTGGTAGATCGCCGCGGTGACGGCGAACGCCACCAGAAGCGAAACGATCGATGACTGGAACATCGCATCGAGGCTGCTGGTCCGGCTAATCCCGATCGCGATGGCTGTCGCGATCGTTCCCGGCCCGGTCGTCAGCGGAATTGTGAGGGGAAAGAAGGCCATGCGTTTCATGGTCGCATGATCTGGGGACGAGACCTCGTGAGGTCCGGCCGGGCCCGAGGGCGCGTGGAGCATGGACCAGCCTGTCGCTGCGACTACGAGGCCGCCGGCAATCCGAAGCGCCGGGATGGTCACGCCGAAGAAGTTGAGGATCTGGCTGCCCAGAAACAGCGACACCAGCAGGACCGCGAAGGCATACCCGGCAACCCGCAGCGCAAGGCTCGCGCGCTCGTCTTCCGAAAGACCTCTCGTCTTGTCGAGGAAGATGAAGGCCAGTCCATAGGGATTGATGATCGCGAACAGCGCGCCGAAGCCGAACAGGAAATCGGCAACGAGCCTCGATGTGGCGATATCACGCATGCTGCGCCCGCTCCGCTCTTCGGCTTACGGGCATGTGAAGCCGGGCGCTTTGAAATCGGCCAAATTGTCGAGCGTCTTGCGCAGAACCTCGAACAGCACGGCCACCGACCAGCGGTTGGCGACACTGGCCAGCATGCCGACGAAAAACCGGGACATCATCCGATCAAACCGGATCTCACTTGCCCTTGCCGGGTGATCGCTCAAGACGCGATCTCTGCGCGCGCATGCGCTTGATCTCCTCCCTGAGCGCCTCGGCTTTTTCGTCTCGTTGCTCGCTCGCCGTTTCCAAGGGTTCGTCGCGAAGCAACTTCTGGAGTGCCTTTTCGACAGAAAGCTTGTTGGTCTCGGCCATACCAGACCTTTCTGACGCTACCGCGTCTGTCGGTACCGTGGTTGCAGTCTCAGCTCTTCGGACTGAACATGCCGCCGGCCGCCTTCATCGCCGCCTCACCCATGGTCTTGGTCTGGTCGGTCAGGGCCCGCATCTGCTCCTGGAAGAAATCGGCTTGAAGCTTGAGCGCGTCCTGTACGTCCTTGGCATGGATCAGCTTGTCGCTGAGGTCCAGGGTCGCTGTGACATTGCGCTGCATGAAACTGCAAAACTCCTTCGCCTGGTTCGCGATCGGCAGTGGCGACGAACTGATCCCTTTCTCAAGCATCTCGAAATAGTCGGCGTTGGCCTTGCGCAGGCGGCCAAGTGCCTCGGTCATCGCCGCACGGACGTTATCTGCCGATAGATTGATGTCTGCCATGACGTCTCTCCCTTCAGGTGTTAGCAGTTATGCGGTAAGTCCTCCGAACCAGGCGCCGAAATAGCCGGCGTAGAGCGCGGGTACTTCGAGATTCATCGAGTGCCCGACGCGAGGCACGATCACGAGGCGGCAATCCGGCATCGCATCGGCCATGACGTGAAGATCGGCTGGCAGAATCCAGCCGTCCCATTCGCCCCATAGCACCAGATGCGGATGCTTCAGCTCCGGCATGCGGCGCTCGAGCTCTCTGCTCTCTCTTTCCTTCGTGAGGTTGACCGGCGTTCCGATCCAGATGCCCTCGGAGACGCCAAAGGTCTGCTCGATGATGCGGTCGAACAACGCCTGGATGTCCTTCAATCCGTCCCGAAATCGAGGCACGGCGTTCGGCGCCATGCTCTCGGGCACGAACAGCGAGGACGCCGCGGTCGCCATGATCGTCCGTGTCAGGTCCTTGCTCGCCATCATTGCCCGAAACAGGCCGATCTGATCGGCATTGAAAGACATGCCGAGCGGCGTCACCGGATCGAGCGCGAACACGCGCCCGAAACGCTGCGGCTGCATCAAGAGCATGCGGGCGGCGATGATGCCGCCGGTCGAATGCGTCGCGAGATGGCAATAGCCGATGTCGAGCCTGTCGAGTGCCGCCAGCATGTCCTCGGCATGCTGCTGCATGGAGTAGTTCGAATAATCGGCGGCAGGCTTCGGCCGGTCGCTGTCCCCGCAGCCGCGCCAGTCGATGGCGATGACGCGCAGGCCCGTTGGAAACAGCGGCGCGGCGAGCTCGATCCAGTCCTTGCTGGCGAGATTGCCGTGGATGAAGACGACGGTCACTTCGCCTCGGCCCCACTCCCGCCAGCCAAGCTCGATTTCACCCGCCTGCACCCGTGGCATAGACCGATCCTATTTGTTGAGACCGGCGGTTGGTGCCGCACCGGGAGGTGTCGGCGCCACTGGCAGGGCGGATACCAAGGACCCCTTGATCATGCGATCTGTGCCAAGGGGCGAAGAGGTATCGACCGTTCCCTTCGTGACGAAGTCCACGACATCGGCGGAATATTCCACCGGATTGTCGGTATGGATGAAGTGCCCGGTTTCCGGATAGATCTTGAGCATCGGCCGGTTGCCGGCATTGCTCATGCGCGTCATGAACGGCGTGATGACGTCGCGTCCGAGATCGGTCAGCCCGTTGAAAGCGGGCGTCGGGATGAACGGCTCCTTGTCACCGAAGGCGAGGAAGATCGGCGCCTTGATCTGGGTGACCCGCTCGTAAAGGTTCTTCGGATCATCCTGCTGGAGCTCGGCCCCGATCGTGTAGATGTCGAAGATGAAGACGTTGCACCACTGTTCGAGCTCCTTGGGGTTGCCCTTGGTAAGCCCGACGCGCTGCTCGGTATGGAATCGCGCATATTCGCTGTCGCTGAAGAAGTAGCCGCTCTTCGCCGCCGACACCACGCCGGTGTCGGGGTCGCGCTTCTTGAAATAGAAAAAGTCGCGAATGTTCTGCTCGTCGCGGGCCTTCTCCGCCGCCAGGATGCCGGTCTGGTCCCAGATCTGCTTCCACTTGTCGAAGTCGCGACCGAGTCCCGGTTGGAACAGAGGTGCCTTCTTGTCTTTCGCGATCGTAATGTCGCGCGGGTATTCCTCGAGTCCGGATGGTGCTTCGAGCGCGAGGCCCTGCACCGCATCCGGCCAGGTCAGGGCGTACCCCGTGACGAACTGACCGCCCAGCGAGTGGCCGAGATAATAGGCTTTCTTGACGCCAAGCTGGTTTACGACGAGGTCGTAGATGACCTCGCGCATATCCTGCATGGTGCGCGCCGGGCTCTTATCGAGATTACCGGGCCCGGACATGCCGTAGTTCGGCAAGTCCGGCACGATCACACGCAAGCCACTCCGCAGCGCATATTGCATGATGTTGCCATAGTGCCCGCCGAATGCGCCCTTGCCGTGGATGATGACGAGGACCTTGGGATCCTTGTCGGCGCCGGCATACTCATCCATGTAACCGATCTGCCAGGTGTTGCCGATCTTGTCCTTGGCGTTGGCGTATTTGACCGGATAGGGATAGGTCACGAAGTCCTTCCAGAAGGACTTGCTCGGATCGATGTTTTGGGCGACGCCCGGCACGCGATAATTCTTGTCGACGAACATCCCCGCGCGATCGAGAGCCGCGACGTCGTCCATGAAAGCGACGAACTTCGGATCGTTCTTGCGCTGGTTGATGATCGGGAACACGCCGTAATGGGCGACCGGGCTCTCCTGCGCGATCAGATCCGCGCCCGGCACGCGATCAACGGCTTCTTGGGCCAGCTTGAAGTTCAGCCAGAGATCGTTGGTGATGTGCATCACCAGCGTACGCGACTGGATGCGGCCGAGATAGGGATTGACGTTATGGGTCTCACCGACCCGGTTGCGCCAGACGAGATCAACGGCGTCGTAGATCTTGGCGCGATTGATGACGTTCAGTCCCGCCTTCTCGTTCGGCGCATCCCAGTAAAATATCTCAGGCTGCACTGCGGCCCAATTCTGGGTGGTCCGGTAGGCAAAGTCGTAGCCTGTCATTCCGAGGATCGACCAACCGAACGCCACGCCCGGCACCGGATGCTTCTCTTTGGGCAGCTTGTAATAGTCGCCCTTGGTCGCCTGCCAGACCGGATCGCCCTCGATCGCGGCCGTCATCATCTGGAAGGTCCAGTTGCCGACGGGGTCGTCGCCGTCCGACTGCGTGGTGCCGCCGATCGGCATCAGGGCGCCGATATATTCGGGATGCATGACCCCCCACACATAGGTCTGGGTGCCGCCCATGGAGACGCCCGTGACAAGCGCGACACGCGCGACCTTCAACTCGTCGCGCAGCAGGCGGTAGTTCGCCTGCACCATGTCGTAGTAGCTGTACTGCGGAAACTTGATGCCGAGGCCGTCGGACGGTTTGCTGGCGCCCCACGTGCCGAGCGGGTCGACCATGATGACGTAGTAGCGATCGGTGTCGATCGGCCGTCCAGGGCCGATGATCGGGACGCCGCCCGACAGGGCAGCGCCCTTGACCCACTGTTCGTACATGTCGGTGGAATCGCCGGAATAATAGGAATTGATCACGACCGCATTGGTGATCTCGCCGGCGGCATTGCGCCGCGCGTTGCCGATCGCGATGTATCCGGTACGCAGCTTGCCCGCTCCGAGCGATTCCAGCGTCACGCCGCCCTCGCCGCCATTCTCCCATTTGGAGGGATTGGCCAGGTCGTACTTGCCGCCGAGCCGGAAGTTCGCGAGCTCATAGGTCTTTTTGAGCCCGTCATGCTGCATCTGTGACGAGCGCCGCGTGAACGGCTGGGCGACCGCGAGCGCGGTGCCGACCAGCAACAACACGAGGCTGACGAGGCAACGCTTGAGTGCGCTTCTCCCGTTCATGACGAACTCCCTCCTGGCGGTGTTTTGCGCGAACGCTAGGCTGGGCCTCCTCCTGAGGCTTGATTTAGCTCAATGGAATCCTCAGGCCTGCGTTGAGGATCGTGGTCATCGTCACGCTGGCCGGTCCACGCAATGCCCTTCCTCAGTCATGGCTCATATCGTATCCGCTATGAGCTCGACGGACCGGCGAATGCGCCTGCCTATGTGCTGGTCAACGGTCTGACGCAGTATTCCGAGCTTTGGGGCGCGTATCGCGACACCCTGATCGCACGGCGGTTCCGGGTGGCTACCTTCGACCTGCTCGGCCAGGGTGTCTCCGACAAGCCCGCGTTGTTCATTAATCAGGACGACCACATCGCCGTGCTGCATCGCTTGATCGGCGAACTTGGAGACGGTCCGGTCTTCCTCAGCGGCATCAGTTTCGGTGGCTTGATCGCGCTGCGCTACGCCATCGAGCATGGCACGCGGCTGTCGGGCCTTGTGCCGATGAGCTGCTTTGCCGAGCTTTCGCCACAACTGCTACTGATCGGCAACGCCTTGCGCACCGGCCTCATTCTGGGCGGTACCGGCTACCTCCAGGATCTGTTGCTGCCGATGAACCTGTCCGATCAGTGGCTGAAGCCGCTGCTGGACAAGCTCGACAGCGTGAAGCGGCAGGGCTGGCTGGTCAACGACGTCTACGCCCTTCAGAACCTGATGGAGTCCTTTCTCGACTTCAAGCCGCTGACGCCGCAGCTCTCCTCAATATCCGTCCCGACCATGATCCTGAACGGCGAGTTCGACTTCCTCACGCCGCGAGCGCTGCACGAGACGTTGCGTGTGGAAATTCCTAACAGTGCGCTCGTCATCATTCCGAGGGCCTATCACGCCTTCACGCTCGAAAAGGCTGCCTTAACAGCCGACCTGCTGGCGCGCTTCGCCGAGGACGTGTTGGCTGGCCGCTGGCAGGGCAAAAAGCAGGTCTTGATCGCGCCGGAAGATGCCGGCGGAGACTTTTCGCCGTTTCCCGCCGGCTATGACCATCTGCGCGCGATCCCGGTGCAGAGGCCAGCGACATGAGCGCGTTCCTCGGACCGTTGCAAGCCGACGGGCGCGTGCCGCCGCGCCAGCAGACGCGGGTCGCCGCGTTCCTGGTTTCTGCGCATGGTGCGCTGGCACGGCAATTCGCGGTCGCCCTGCCCGCGAGATTCGATGCCGCCTGGCAGACCGAATTGAACGCGCAGTTCTACCGCGAGAGCGAGATCGTCTCGCTTCTCATGCGCGCGACCGCCTGGGTCCCGGACCTCGCGCTGGGCCCGATGGCGGCATCCTGGGAGATGGCCTGGCTCCCCGCCCCGATCGATGGCATCGCCGATCACATCCGCGCGCAGACCATTCACCTCGCGACGCTCGCACATGCGATTCATGCCGGAATCCGGCCGGCGGCCCTGCTGCCGACGGAAGCGAACGCGAGCGATCCCTTCGTGACGGCGCTGCGCCGCATCGAGTTCGAAAGCGGCCGGCTGTTGCAGGCGCAGATTCTGTTCCTGAAGGGCCCGGACCTCCTACCTTACCGGGACGCCGTCAGCGCGACGCTCGAACGGCGGCACGCCGAGGTGCGCAAGCTCTGGCACGAGACCCTAGCAGGCGTCGGCGTTGGCCTGCGCGAATGACCCGGCAACCTTGACGCAGATCAAAGCCGAGAGTCTGCCCGCCCCCAACATCGATCCAGTATTCACCTGCGCCTGCCGACCGGAGTTCCGCCCATGAAGGCCGTTTCCGTCGAAGAAGCCGTTGCGATGATCCCGGCCGGTGCGAGCGTCATGGTCGGAGGCTTCATGGGCGTCGGAACCCCGGAGCGCCTGCTTGACGAACTCGTGCGGCAGAACAAGACCGGCCTGTCTCTGATCTGCAATGACGCCGCCACCCCCGGCAAGGGCGTCGGCAAGCTGTTCGACGCTACGCTGGTCTCAAGGCTGACGGCAACGCATATCGGCCTCAATCCGAAGGCGCAGCAGCAGATGCTCGCGAACCAGATCGCCGTCGATCTCGTGCCGCAAGGCACCTTCGTCGAACGCATCCGCGCAGGCGGATGTGGCCTCGGCGGCGTGCTGACGCCGACGGGCGTCGGAACGCTGGTTGCCGAAGGCAAGCGTCAGATCGAGGTGGATGGCAAGCCGTTCCTGCTGGAGACGGCATTGCGGGCGCAGTACGCGCTGGTTCACGCGTTTCTCGCCGACTATCTCGGCAATCTCGCTTACGCACTGACCTCCCGCAACTTCAACCCGGTCATGGCGATGGCTGCCGACACGGTCATCGTCACTGCAGAGAACATCGTGCCCGTCGGTGTCATCGCGCCCGATCACGTCGTGACCCCGGCGCCGCTCGTCGATTACCTCATTACCAACGGGTGAGATCATGGACCCGCAGATCATCATCGCCCGACGCGTCGCCAGGGAGTTGAAGAGCGGAAACCTCGTCAATCTCGGCATCGGCATTCCGACCTTGGTTGCGAATTACGTTCCGGCCGATTTGAAAGTCTTTTTTCAGTCGGAGAACGGACTGATCGGCACCGGGCCGATTCCCGAACAAGGCATGGCGCATCCGACGCTGACAGACGCCGGCGGCCGCCCCATTAGCGCGCTCCCGGGTGCGGCGACCTTCGACAGCGCGATGTCGTTCGGACTGATCCGCGGCGGCCATGTCGACGTCACCGTGCTCGGCGGCCTCCAGGTCGATGCGCATGGGCTTCTCGCCAACTGGATGATCCCGGGCAAGATGGTGCCGGGCATGGGCGGGGCGATGGACCTCGTCAGCGGCGCCAAGCGAGTCATCGTCGCCATGCAACATGCCGCGAAGGGAAAGTCGAAGATCGTCAAGACATGCAACCTGCCTCTGACCTCGGCGCGCCCGGTCCATCTGGTCGTGACCGACATGGCGGTCATCGGTTTTGCGGACGGCAAGGCGACGCTGCTCGAGACCGCCCCAGGTGTCAGCGTTGGCGAGGTTATGGCGGTGACAGAGGCCGAATTGGTCGTTCCTGACCACATCCCGGAAATGACGATCTGACGAGGTCACGACCATGCGGATATTCAGCGACTTCAACGAGATCAAATCCGCGGTCGGCACCGAGATCGGCGCGAGCGACTGGATCGAAGTGACCCAGGATCGGATCAATAAATTCGCCGAAGCAACCTGTGACGAGCAATGGATCCATGTCGACCAGGACCGCGCCAGGAAGGAAGCGCCCGGCGGCACCACCATCGCTCACGGCCTGCTGTCGCTCTCGCTTGCCCCACTGTTCATTCGATCCGTGATGGGCTTGAAAGGGCTGCGCAGTACGCTGAATTACGGCGCGGATCGCATCCGGTATCTGGCGCCGGTGCCGGCCGGCTCAAAGCTCCGCGGCCGGGTCACCGTCGCTGAAACCGAGGACGTGCCGCCGGACGGCTTGCGCGTCAACTATCATCTCGTGATCGAGATCGAGGGCGGCAAGAAGCCCGCTTGTGTCGCCGAGCTGATCGCCCTGCACTATCGCTGAGGGCGGTCAGTCGATGATGTGATACCCACCATCGATATAGAGAACGCCCCCGGTGATCAGCTTGGCGCCATCAAGCGCCAGGAACGCGGTGGCATTACCGACGTCGTCGATGCTGACCAGGCTGCGCGCCGGCGCTTTGGACTGCGCCTTGTCCATGAGCTCGTCGAATTCCGGGATACCTGACGCCGCGCGGGTGGCGAGCGGGCCGGGCGAGATCGCGTGCACGCGGATCCCCTTTGGGCCAAGTTCCGCAGCCGCATAGCGGACGGCCGCTTCAAGCGCCGCTTTGGCCACGCCCATGATATTGTAGTTCTCCACCACCATCTGGCTGCCATAATAGGTCATGGTGAACATCGTGCCGCCGTTCTTCATCAGCGGCTCGGCGAGATGCGCCATGCGCAGGAATGACCAGCAAGAGACGTCCATCGTCTTAAGGAAGCCATCGCGGCCGACGTCCACCACGCGGCCATGGAGCGCCTCCTTCGGCGAGAAGGCGATCGAATGCAGCAGGAAATCGAGCTGTCCCCATTCCTTCGTGATCCGCTCGAACACCGCCTCGGTCTGCCCCTCCGTCATCACGTCCAGCGGCATGAAGATCGGCGCTTCCAGCGCCTGCGCCAGCGGTTCGACGTGTTTCTTGGCGCGATCATTGAGGTAGGTGACGGCCAGATCGGCCCCAAGCGCACGAAATGCCCTCGCGCACCCCCAGGCAATGGACTGGTCGTTCGCGATGCCGACGACGAGGCCCTTCTTGCCCTTCAGGGCAACCTTCGTATCCGGGAACACGGGGATCATGACACCCTCTCTTGCCTTGGATTGGTCGATTGTCCGTTCATCAACAGCGCCAGCGTATGCTGTGCGATCATCAGTTCCTCGTCGGTCGGCACGACGTAGACGGGGATGCGGCTGTCGGAACGCGAGATCAGTCTCGAATTGCGGGAGTTCTCGACGGGATCGAGCGTGGCGCCGAGCCATCCGAGCTGCTCGACCACGCGCGCGCGAATGTTCGCCGAATTCTCGCCGATCCCGGCCGTGAAGACGAAGGCGTCGAGGCCCTGCGAGGCGGCCGCGAGCATGCCGGCACTGAGACCGATCCGGTAGACGAAATAGTCGACCGCGAGCTTCGCCTTGGGGTCGGCGCTCGCCTCCAACTCGCGCATGTCATTGCTGACACCGGAGAGCCCCTTCAATCCGCAGTCGCGATAAAGGAAGTTCTGCACGTTTGAGGCGGACATCCCTTTCTCGGAGATGAGATAGATCACCACCCCGGGATCAATCTGCCCAGGACGCGATCCCATCGGGAGGCCATCGAGCGCTGTGAAACCCATGGTGCTCTCGACGCTGCGCCCGTCCTTGAGCGCGCACATCGACGCGCCGCTGCCGAGATGGGCAACGATCACGCGCCGCTTTGCGATATCGGGCGCCACGCCCGGCAACGTCCGGGCGATATATTCGTAGGACAGCCCATGAAAGCCATAGCGCCTGACACCCTCGGCATGAAGTTGATGCGGAATAGCATAATGGTCGGCGACAGCATCATGCGTGCGGTGAAATGCGGTGTCGAAGCAGGCAACCTGTGGCAGCGTCGGGAAATTCGCCAGCAGCGAACGGATCGGCGCCAGATTGTGGGGCTGGTGCAGCGGCGCCAGGGGCACAAATCGTTCGAGACGGGACACGACGCCATGGTCGATCAGGACCGGCCGCGAATAGTCCGGTCCGCCATGGACGACCCGGTGACCGACCGCGATCGGCGTGACGCGAAGTTCGTCCCGCAGCCAGTCGCCGGCAACGGCCATCGCCGCCGGAACATCAGGCACAGCCTCGATCGGATAGGCCCGATCGGCCATTGGATCGCCGCTCGGGCCACTTGCCCGCAGACGCGGTCGGCTGCCGATACCGTCCATCTGTCCCTTGATCTGACGACGAAGCGCACCGTCGCCCTCGATCGCGTAGACCTGAAACTTCACACTGGACGAGCCGGCATTGACGACGAGGATCGTATCCATGGCGATCACGCGGCAACCGTCGGCGCCTTCTGACGCCGGGCATGAGCATAGAGCGCGGCGACCGCACAGGACGCCATCCGCGCACGTGGCGAATCCGCGCGCGAGGTCAGCACGACGGGCACGCGCGCACCGAGCACGATCCCGGCGCTATCGGCCTTGGCGAAATAGGCGAGATTCTTGGCGAGCATGTTGCCGGACTCGAGGTCCGGAACCATCAGGATCTGAGCCCGCCCGGCGACCTCGGATGTGATGCCCTTGATCCGCGCGGCTTCCAGATCGATGGCATTGTCGAAAGCCAGCGGGCCGTCGAGGATGCCGCCGGTGATCTGGCCGCGATCGGCCATCTTGCACAGGGCAGCGGCTTCGATGGTCGAGGGGATTTTCGAGGTCACCGTCTCGACGGCAGACAGAATCGCGACCCGCGGCGTCTTGCCGAACCCTGCCTGGTTGTAGAGGTCGATTGCGTTCTGAATGATGTCGCGTTTGGCGTCGAGATCGGGGAAGATGTTGATCGCCGCATCCGTCACGAAGATGGTCTCTGCATAGGCAGGCACATCCATCACGAAGACATGGCTGATACGCCGGTCGGTGCGCAAGCCACCGGTCTTGGCCGTGACGGCGCGCATCAATTCGTCGGTGTGCAGGCTGCCCTTCATCAACAGCTCGCCTTTGGCGGCATGGATGAGCTCGACGCCCTTGGCCGCGGATTCGTCGCTGTGCGCGGCATCAACGATCTCGAAACCGGATACATCGAGATCGCACCGGGCGGCAGTATCCTTGATCTTCCGCGCGGGCCCGACGAGCACAGGCCGGATAATGCCGGCGCTTGCGCTATCGATGGCGCCGCGCAGCGAGGTCTCGTCGCAAGGATGCACCACGATGGTCGCCGTTGGCGGCGCGCGCTTCGCCGCCGCAATCAAGCGATCGTACTTGCTACCGGGCTGGGTTTGCGTTGTGTCGGCCGACATGATGTCACTCCCGATCCTGCCAATCCGCGTTACGACGCCCGTGCCTTGGGATCGAAAGGGGCGACGTTCGATGTCAACTCCGCCTCTCCGTCCAGACCGAAGAGCGCGGCGACGCGCTTCAGGCGATTGGCCCGCTCGCCGGTGATGTCCTCACTCGCCGACAGCACCTCGCGCATCGCCGCGAAGGCCGCACGCCGCTGGCTGGTGTCGTCGGGCAACAACTTCGGGATCGCAGCGAGAGCACCTTCGCGATCGAGAAGCAGCATGAAGAACTGCTCGCGCACCAGCTTCTTGAATTCCGACAGCGTCATGCGGGCGCCGGCATGATCACGCCGAACCTGCCGCAACGCCTCGATGCTCCGCTCGTCCACCATGCCGCGTGCGGAGCCAACATAAAGCAGCGCGCGGAGCGCCGCTTCGCGGAGACCGCCCTCACCGATGTGCGATTTTAGCTCGGCGATCCGCGCCGCGAGCATGGCGCGATGCTCCGGCGACATCTCCCGGTGGCGCGAGGGCACGGAATTGGGGTCTACGCCGACCGCGGCTTGGAGCAGTGGCGAGCCGTAGAGGTTGAGGAAGACGGCCTCGCTCAGCGCCTCCTGCGCGTCGCGCCAGCTATCCAGCGCGTGCACGATCTGCTTCGACATTTGTTCCTGAAATACCAGGAATGGATTGTCCTTTGAAACCGGCTTGCGGTCTGTCTCGACACGATCTGCAGCCGATTTGACCGTGGACATCCAGGGGTTCTGGCTGCTGAACGCCTCGTATTGCAGCCGCAGCGGATGCATGTTGCGGGCCCATTCCGCGAGTTGGGGCGACACCATGCCCTTCACCCACGGCCGCAAGAACTTCTGATAGGCCGCGAGATTGAGCTCCGAGACACGCTTGGCGGCAGCGAAGCGCCGCTCATCCTCCGGTGAATTGCCGCCCATCGCGCGGATATCGTCCAGCGTGCGGGCCTCGCACCGCATCACCCACTGGCCTGCCGCAAGATCCGCATTGAGCGTCTCGTTGCCACGGGCCTCGAACGTGGCCTCGTAGAGTCCTGGCGGCAGCACGTCGATCAGGTCGATGTTGCTGGAGAACTCAGCGTGCTCCTTCTTCGCCACACCGCCGGATACGAAGATGCCGAGATGGCCGATGCCCTCGTGAACGGTATAGACGATGGTCTGGCCATAAGCTCTGATCTCGTCGACGTCGGCGTAGCAGTCCAGGATCCAGTCCAACGCCTGCTGCGGCGGGGTGACGTTGTCGCCCTTGGAGCAGAACACAACGATCGGCGAGCGAACGTTGCGCAGATCGACCTTCTGGCCATCGGACATCTCGATCTTGCCGGCTGCGAGATTGTTGCCGATGAAGAGTTCGTCGACGATGAACTGGATTTCCTCGGCATTGAGATTGACATGTCCGCCCCACCAGCGCTCGAAATCGAGATAGCGTTCCGCCTCGGTATCGACCTTGGAGTAGACGTTGTACGGCTTGGTCCAGAGCGTATTCGACGGGTTCTGGTTCTCGAAATTCTGTACCAGCCAGGCGCCGTCGAACTTGCCGGCCCCGAGATCGCTCGTGAGCGCCGTGAGCCAGCTTCCGCCCAGCAGGCCGCCGGAATAACGCATGGGGTATTTGCCATGCACGCCTGCCCAGTAAGCCAGCGGCGCACCGGCGATGATCAGCGGCCCGAATAATTCCGGCCGCAGTGACGCCAGGATCATGACCGCCCAGCCGGCCTGACAATTGCCGATCACGCAGGGCTTTCCGTCGGCGTCCGGATGACGACTGATGACAGTCTCGATAAAGATGGCTTCCGCGCGTGCAATGCGTTCGATGGTCTGCCCGGGCATCGGCTCCGGAAGGAAGCCGATGAAGTAGCAGGGATGCCCCGCCTTCATGGCGACGCCGATCTCGCTATCGGCCTTGAAGCCGCCGATTCCGGGCCCATGGCCGGCGCGCGGATCGACCACGACGAACGGACGCCGGCTCATGTCGATCTCAACATCCTTCGGCGGAATGATGCGCACCAGCGCGTAGTTGACCGGTTCGTCCAGCTTCCGGCCGTCCGTGATCAATTCAGCAGCATATTGCAGCACATGCGGCGCGGTCTGGGCGACGTGCTCGCGATACTGGTCGCCACGCTGGCGCATGATGTCCAGGAACAGGACGCTGCGCTGTCCTGCATCGACCATGTATTCCACGGCCGAGGCGACCAGCCCCGACATCGGGCCATCAGGCAGCTTTAAGTCTTTGATCGCCATGTTCGACCTCGTCGTCGCGCGAGGTCATTCAAAAAGGTCGGCGGTCGCTGATGTTGATTTAGGTCAACGGTTGGCGACGGTGTTCGCGTCAATCGGGATCCACGCCGCAATCGGGCCGCGGGAGGCTTAAGTGCCGGATGCCTCAAATTATAGCCGCCAGGAGAGATTACGCGACGGACGACTGGTCGATATCCGGGCGCTTCGTCCCGAGGACGAGCCCGACATGCTTGCCGCGCTCAAGGAGACAAGCGCTCAATCGCTCCAACGCCGCTTCTTTGTGACGAAGCGTCATTTTTCGGAACGAGAGCGCGCTTTCTTCATGGAACCCGATTTCAGAAACCACGTGGCACTGGTTGCGTGCACGGAAGAGGCGAGCCGCAGCGTGATCATCGGCGGTGGTCGCTACGTCATATTCGAGCCTGGACGGGCCGAAGTAGCTTTCGTCGTGATCGATACCTGGCAGGGACGCGGCGTTGGCGGGCTGCTGACGCGCCATCTGATCGCTATCGCCCGCGAGGCCGGATTGACGGAGTTGACCGCGGAAGTGTTACCGCAGAACGCGGCGATGCTCCGCGTCTTCGACAAGTTTGGCTTCAAGCCAGCAACGACCCGCGAACCCGGTGTAATTCACATGGCATTGAAGCTGTCCTAATACGCGGCCGGCACGAGAGCTCCAGCATCGGGAGAAATGGCGGCGGCGCCTTGCGCCACCGTCCGTTGGTACCGGCACCTCCAAACGCGCACCCTCACCCCAAGCCTGAATTTTGCGCCGCGCACGATCTGTCAGGCGAGCGTCAGCCTGTTCGTCTAGCTTCGCAACATGTCGGCGCCGACACACGCCGCCCCTCAGCAATCCCGGACACTGGCGACACCGCCCAGGGCGTCGCTGGTTGCGAGGCCCGGTTGGATTCGCGTCCATTTCCGGGCCTCGTTTGCTGGTGCGCAAAAGAAAACGGCGCCCCAAGAGGGAGCGCCGCCCGAGACTCTTCATTGCTGCGTTGGCTCAGTAGCCGCAGGACGCGCAGCCCATCTGCACCGGCGCGTAATAGGAATAGCCCGGCGAAACCATCTCGACGCGCTGGCGCGTAGCGTATTGCGGCGGGATGCGTTCGTACTGGACGCTCGGCGGTGCCACCATCACGGTCTGCGGCACCATCACGGTGCGGTACTGCGCCGGCGTGCGGTGCGCGACGGTCGCGCCGGGAGAAACCATCACGGTCTCATCGACGGTGCGGTATTGCGGCTGCACGTATTGCTGCTGGTAGCAGGTCTGGCACGGCGGCGGCGCGTAGCAATTGTAGCAGCCTGCGGAGGCCGCGCTCGTCATGGAAATCGCGGCGACGACTGTTGAGAAAGCGACAGCGAGAGTACGAGACATTGTTGGTGGTGCCCCAGTTGCCCAAAATGGATTTGCGAAGGTCGCGCGCAGTATACGCTGCAATATCCCGAGTTGCCGAACTTCGTCGAGGCATCCTTAATGCGAACGGCCGGCTTTCGCCGGCCGTTCAGAACTTGTTGACCATGCGCGCGAGGCGCGGAAGGTGCAGCGCTTACTTCGCGCGCCGCTTCACCTCGCGCACGGCACCGCGCGCAGCGCTGGTGGTGAGTGCTGCGTAAGCCTGGAGCGCGGTCGAGACGTTGCGCTTGCGGCCCACAGCCTGCCAGGCGGCATCGCCCTTCGCCTCTTCCGCGGCGCGGCGCTCGGCGAGCTCCTCGTCGGAGACTTCCAGCGTGATGCTGCGGTTCGGGATGTCGATGGCGATGCGGTCGCCGGTGCGCACCAGACCGATGTTGCCGCCTTCCGCCGCTTCCGGCGACAGATGGCCGATCGACAGGCCGGACGAGCCGCCGGAGAAGCGTCCGTCGGTGACGAGCGCGCAGGCTTTGCCGAGGCCCATCGATTTCAGGTAGCTGGTCGGATACAGCATCTCCTGCATGCCGGGGCCGCCGCGCGGACCTTCGTAAATGATGACCACGACCTCGCCGGCGACGACCTTGCCGCCCAGAATGCCTTCAACGGCCGCGTCCTGGCTCTCGAACACGCGTGCCGGGCCGGAGAATTTCAGGATCGAGGCGTCGACGCCCGCGGTTTTCACGATGCAGCCGTCCTGCGCGAGGTTGCCGTAGAGCACGGCGAGACCGCCATCCTTGCTGAAGGCATGCTCGAGGTTGCGGACCACACCCTTCTCGCGATCGCTATCGAGCTCGTCGTAGCGGCGCTCCTGGCTGAAGGCGACCTGGGTCGGAATGCCGCCGGGCGACGCGCGGAAGAAGGTACGGACCGACTCGCTCCTGGAGCGCTTGATGTCCCAGCGCTCCAGCGCGTCGTTCATGGTCGGCGCGTGCACGGTCGAAACCGAGGTATCGATCAGGCCGGCGCGATCGAGCTCGCCCAGAATGCCCATGATGCCGCCGGCGCGATGCACGTCCTCGACATGGACGTCGGCGACCGATGGTGCGACCTTGCAGAGCACGGGTACGCGGCGCGACAGCCGGTCGATGTCCTGCATGGTGAACTCCACCTGCCCTTCATGGGCCGCCGCCAGCAGATGCAGCACGGTGTTGGTCGAGCCGCCCATGGCGATATCCAGCGTCATCGCGTTCTCGAACGCCTTGAAGTTGGCGACGTTGCGCGGCAGCACGGAGGCATCGTCCTGCTCGTAATAGCGGCGCACGATATCGACGATGGTGTGGCCGGCCTCGACGAACAGGCGCTTGCGGTCGGCATGGGTGGCGACCACGGTGCCATTGCCGGGCAGCGCCAGGCCGAGCGCCTCGGTCAGGCAGTTCATCGAATTCGCCGTGAACATGCCCGAGCAGGAGCCGCAGGTCGGGCACGCCGAGCGCTCGATCACTTTCACGTCCTCGTCGCTGACCTTGGAGTCGGCAGCCGCCACCATGGCGTCGATGAGGTCGACGGCCTTGGTCTTGCCCTGCAGCGTGACCTTGCCGGCCTCCATCGGGCCGCCCGAAACGAACACGGCGGGGATGTTGAGCCGCAGGGCGGCCATCAGCATGCCGGGCGTGATCTTGTCGCAGTTGGAGATGCAGACGAGGCCGTCGGCGCAGTGCGCGTTGGCCATATATTCGACGCTGTCGGCGATCAGCTCGCGCGACGGCAGGCTGTAGAGCATGCCGTCATGGCCCATGGCGATGCCGTCATCGACCGCGATGGTGTTGAATTCCTTGGCGACGCCGCCGGCCTGCTCGATCTCGCGCGCCACGAGCTGGCCAAGGTCCTTGAGGTGGACGTGGCCGGGGACGAACTGGGTGAAGGAGTTGACGACCGCGATGATCGGCTTGCCGAAATCGGCATCCTTCATGCCCGTCGCGCGCCAGAGGCCGCGGGCGCCCGCCATGTTGCGGCCGTGGGTGGTGGTGCGGGAGCGATAGGCTGGCATGGCGGTTTCCGTCCTCGATTGGGTCAGCCGGGCGGAAAAATGGAAGCCGCCTCAGGCCTTTCCGGCCGGATAGCGCACGGGCTGGGCGCGCGCAACGGGAACTTGCCCCGAAACGGCCCGGATCGGCCCCGCGCAGGCCTCCCCTGCTCCCGGCGCGGGTTATTGCAGGGTCGCGCCAGCGCCCGACGGACGCCGCAGTAGCTAGCGCTTCGGCTTGGGCAGCACAATTCTCCCCTGGGAGGCAATGCCACCCCACTTGGCGGACCACCCGACTTCCGAGGCTGAGAATGGCTCGATGCCTGCATGACCCCGGGCACCCTGCAGTGCAAACAGGGCGCCTTGGGGATCCACACATCGTGCGATCCAGCAGCCATCAGGCAATTCGATCGGACCCTGGAGGATCCGGCCTCCACCAGCATTCACATGCTTCGTCGCAGCGCCGATGTCGTCGACATTGAAGTAATGCAGCCAACATGGCTGCGCTACGCTCGAAAGTTTCGTCAGCATGCCGCCGGCCGTTTGCCCCCCCGCCGAAAACAATTGATACCAGTCCCCTGGATCGGTTTGAGCGTCGGCTTTCTGCCAACCAAATAGTTCTCTGTAGAAATCGAAGATCACGGTCCGGTCGGCGGCCAATAGCTCATGCCAGCCTACGCGCCCGGGCTCGTCCAGCCGGCCCGGTATCCATCGGCCATATGTCGGTTTCTCGATCAGCCCGAACGTCGCTTTCTGCGGATCGGCAGCGACTGCTATTCGGCCAATATTGGTGTCGGTCGGCGGCACAAAGATCATGCCTTCGAGACGCCTGATCTGCGCGGCAGCCCCGTCCAGGTCGTCGACAGCGACGTAACCCATCCATCTCGGCGTTGCCCCTGATCTCCGCCCCTCTTCCGGGATGTCCATAAGGCCGCCCAGCGGGGTGCCGCCGCTACGAAGCACCGTGTAAGGCAGTTCCGGAGTCGATTCATCCGTCACGCCCCAGCCGACGACCTTGCGATAGAATGCGCCCGCCGCCGCGACGTCCGTGGTCAGCAGTTCGTACCAGGCGAAACGTCCGAGTTGATCCGCCACGCCGATCTCTCCGTTCAAACTTGGTTCAAACTTGGAAGCGATTGCGGCACTGCACCAAGTTGCACTCGCACCGAGAGCGCGGATCGTTGACGCGTTGTGTCAACCGGCCGTGCTGATTGCCGTTCATGAAGATGAATACATCCCGAACGTGCAGCGCCGCGCTTTTGTGCGCGTAATTGTTGCCCGCGTTATTTCCTGGGCGTAGACTTACCGCGGCTGGGATACTTCTTGCAATGCTCGGAGGTTCGACCATGCGGCAGGCGAAGAAGACTTCTAAAGGGAAGAAGCGGGTAAGCAAAGTCGCCGTGCCGGCGTTCGGAGCCGCAGGGTTGACGTTCTCGCTGGCGGGAGGCGCATCGGCGTCCGCCGTACCGACACCCGACCTACAACAATTGCCGCACCTTGGAACGGGCCAGGCAATCACGCTCGATGAAGAGGAAATGGCTGACGTCAGCCTGGCCACCTTCCATCTCTTCGACAAGGAAAACGCCGGTAGCCGCGTGCAGCTGGCATGGCGCGGATGCGGCGGTTGCCGCGGCTGCGGAGGCTGTCGGGCTTGCCGTGGTTGCCGATGTGGCGTCGGTTGCCGATGTGCGGGTTGTGCAGTTGGCTGTGCTGTCGGCTGTGGCGTTGGTGTGGTGGGATGCGCCGTAACATGCGCGGGTTGCTGCGCATCGTGGGGCCGCTGCCGCATCTGCTAGACCCCGGCGCGTTCCGAATGTCAAATTCACGGGTTGATAGGTCATTGGCCGGCCTCGAGAAAGGGTCCGGCCAATTGCTTGATTTCGCTACGACGCTTGCATCGGCGGCTTGCGGGTGACGGCAGAATTCGTTTCAATTCTCTGGGAAAATGGCGGCGCGGTCGCGACGATCCATCTTGCGCCGGGGATCTAGCGTGACGGCAACAGGATCAGCGTGCTGACTCAATGACTGCAACTCGCAAGACCCGCGTTGCGCGGCAGACCCGCAAAGACATACTCCGATTTGCACCGAACTTCACCGCTTACGTACTGCCTCCCGATGCGGTTTGCCTCTATTCCGAGAACCGCAAATTCTTCCTGCACGGCGAGCTCTACCGCGCCCTCGCCAGTGCGATCGGGCAACACGGCAAGGCTAGGCCGGAGATCACTCGCCAGCTTTCGAAGCGCTTCCCGGCCGACAAGATCGAGGAAGCAATCAAGCGGCTGCTCGATCGCCGATATGTCGTTGCGCGGACCCCGAAAGCGTTCGACGACGCCGTCGGCGGCTTCCTGGCAAGCCTCGGCATGCCCTTGGAGATCGCGGAACAAAATCTTCGCAATTGCCCCGTGCAGGTCGAGTCGATTGACGTCAAAGGCGCCAAGGAGCTGACCGCGGCGTTGAGCAAGCTCGGTGTTCAAATCGCCAAGCGCTCGCCGAAGCTCACGATCACGCTGGTGAACGATTATCTTGACGGGCGACTTGCTGAACTGAACCAGGAACGCGTGGCCGGCAAGACGTCCTGGTTGCTGGTACAGCCATCCGGCGCGTTTCCGCTGGTCGGGCCCATGTTCAAACCGGGCGAGAGCGCCTGCTGGACCTGCCTGTTCGATCGTATGATCCGCAACCGGGAGATCAAGGGGTTTCTTGACCGGGGACCGGCGCGTGCGGTTGCCATATCGCCTCTCGTCAGAGCGAGCGTCGGCAAGACTGGAATCCATTTTGCGGCCGTCGAGATCGCCAAGGCAATTGCCTCGGATTTTCGCACCGATTTGTGCGATCACATCGCAAGCTTCGACCTGACCGGCGCCGCCATCGCCAAGCACTACGTGACGCGACGTCCGCAATGTCCGACCTGCGGCAGCAGGAAGCTGAACAACCCGCGCCGATCTCCGGCCCTGGTCGAGATTGCCGAGGGCAAGAGGCTCGTCATGACCAGCGGTGGATATCGCACCGTGACATCGCGGTCGACGGTGTCGCGCTTCCGCAAGCATGTGAGCCCGCTGACCGGCGTGGTCACCCGGCTCGAGCGGATCGACGTTGATCTGCCGATGAACACCAACTACTTCGCCCAACACAATTTCTCCGCGCCGGCCCACAGCATCGACCAGCTCAGGTCCGGATTGAGCGGGGGCAGCTTTGGCAAGGGCTCGACGGCTGAACAGGGCGAGGCAAGCGCGCTGATGGAGTCGATCGAACGCTATTCGGGCATTTTCCAGGGCGATGAGATCAGGACGACGCGCAGCTTTGCCGATTTCGCGCCTGGCGACGCGCTTCTTCCCAACGACGTCCAGCTCTTCAGCGAAGCGCAGTTCAAGAACAGGTTTCTGCAGCAGCCGGACGATCCCCATCCGGTGCCCGAGCCGTTCGATCCCTCGACGAGGACCGAGTGGTCGCCGGTCTCGTCGTTGCGCGACAAACGCTTCAAATATCTGCCGACCGGCCTCCTGTACTTCTTCTATGGCGGCTTTCATACGGATTCCAACGGCTGCGCGGCCGGCAACACCCGCGACGAAGCCATCGTTCAGGGCTTCCTCGAACTGATCGAGCGCGATGCCTACGCGATCTGGTGGTATAACCGGGTGCAGCGCGCCGAGGTCGATCTCGGGCAATTCGACGATTTCTATGTCCGGGATCTCCAGGCTCAATTTGCGGAAGCCGGGCGCAGGCTATGGGTGCTCGACATCACCACGGATCTCGGCATTCCGACTTACGTGGCGATCATGCACTGGATGCAGAATGGACACGAGAATATCGAGTTCGGTTCCGGGGCGCATTTCGACCGCCATATAGCGCTGCTGCGATCCCTCACCGAACTGACCCAATTTATGTCCGTCGGCATGATGGGCGGCGCAAGCGGCGAGAAGCCGACCCTCGACGGTGTCACGCCGCTACGCCTGGAAGACTACCCGTTCCTGACACCGAGCGACCACCCGATCGTCCCCCCAGCGTCGAGCCTCAAGCTTCACGACAATACGCGTGACCAGGTCATCGCCTGCGTCGAGATCGCCGCCCGTGCAGGCTACGATTTCCTCGTCCTCGACCAGACACGTCCCGACGTCGAGGTTCCGGTCGTCAGAGTGCTCGTTCCCGGCCTGCGTCATTTCTATCGCCGTTTCGCACCGGGTCGCCTTTACGATGTGCCGGTGAAGCTCGGATTGTTGGACCGGCCGCGACCGGAAAGCGATCTGACTTCATTCCTTCCACACACCTGAAGGGCTGGTCTTTCGTGCGCGCCCCCCGGAAAAAGCCGACCAGGAAGATCGCGCCAGACATTGCCGCCCGGTTGAGCCGTCATTTCTCCCTCCAGATGCAGCCGGACGGAAACATCGCCGCCATTCTGGGCGACTATTCCGTCAACCTCGGACAATTCAGCGCAGCCGCGATGGACTGCGCGCGACATCTGAGCACCGGCCTTCCGCTTGCGTCCTTTGCAGGCAAGAGCGCCCTCGCGAGAGACGTCGACGCCCTGGTGCGTCGCTTGGCCCGGCAGGGGCTTCTGGAATACCGCCTCTCCTCTTCGCGCAACACGCAGGACTTCGTGGTCATCGAGCCCCAAGTCCCCGAATATTGGCCGCAGCGCGCGAAGCTGGGCAGTCGTGACACCATTGTGCTATCGCGCTTTGCCTTTCTGCGCCGGCGCGGCAACGAGTTGGTGCTGGAATCGCCACGCGCCGGCGCGTTGTTCCGGATTGGCGATCCCGCCATCGCCGCCACCCTCGCTGCGCTGTCGCAGCCTCGGAAGATCGGCAAGCTCAACCAGAAGGTAGCTTCCTCCACCCTCCATCTGCTCGAACTGTTGCTGGACAGCCAGATCCTGCTCAAGCTCGATGCGAAAGACGAACAAGGCCTGCGGGTGAACGAAGGCGACGGCAACCTCGTACTCTGGGATTTCCACGATCTGATGTTTCACACGCGGAGCACGGAGGGTCGGCAAGCCAATCCGGTCGGCGCCGCCTTCACCTATGCCGGCGTCGTTCCGCCGTCGCCGGCAGTGCGTCCGCCCTGGGCCGGCAGCAAGATTGACCTGCGCAAATTCTCCTCCCCTGAGCCGAACTCCCGCTTCCCGAAGCTATTGCGCGAACGCCATTCAACGCGGGAATTCGACGACAAGAATCCGGTCACGCTCGGCGAACTCGCGCAGTTTCTCGACACCAGCGCGCGCGTCTTGTCCGAATGGACGAGCGAGCCGTATTTCGAAGGCGGTTCCGACGTCACCTACAGCACAAGGCCTTATCCGTCGGCGGGCAGCGCGTACGAGCTGGAATTATACCTTACCGTCGCGAACTGCGACGGGCTTGCGCCCGGACTCTACCACTACGATGCAGGGAGCCACGCGCTAGTTGCGATCAGCGCCTCCCCCCAACAACTCCAGGCGCAGTTGGCAGCTGCCCAGTTCGCCATGGACGCGCCGGGTCAGCCGCAAATCCTCATCACGATCGCGGCGCGTTTTGGGCGGATCTCCTGGAAATACAGCTCAATCGCATATTCGCTGATCCTGAAGGATGTCGGCAGCCTGATTCAGACGCTTTACCTGGCGGCGACCGATATGGGCCTCGGCGGCTGCGCAATTGGCAGCACCAACATCGATCTGTTCGCGAAAATGACGGAGTTGGAATTCCATATCGAGGGCCCGGTCGGTCAATTCGCGCTCGGGCGCGGCAGGACGCCGGAGGTCCAAGGCTAGAAGCGGGTGTCCGACGGCAAATCGGCGCACGCGTCAGGCCCGTCGCCCTATTGCAGGGTCGGGTCGAGCCGGTCGCGCAGCCAGTCGCCGATCACGGAGACGGCCAGCGTGGTGATCACGATGGTGGTCGCCGGCGCCAGCATGATCCAGGGCGCCCGGGTCAGGTACTCGCGGCCATAGCCGACCATGTTGCCGAGGCTGGTCATCGGCGGCTGCACGCCGAGGCCGAGGAAGGACAGGCCGGATTCCATCAGGATCACCTCGGGGAAGACGAGCGTGGTCGAGACGATCAGGGTCGAGGCGATGTTGGGCAGGATGTGGCGCAAGTAAATCCGCGACGGCGTCGCACCGAGCTGGCGGACGGCGGCGGCATAGCCTTGCGCATTGGCGGAGATGGCGAGGCCTCGCGCGATGCGGGCATAGCGCTCCCAGCCGAACAGGCCCATCAGGCCGATCAGCAGCGGCAGCGAATTGCCGAAGAAGGCAAGCACCGCGAGCGCCATGATCAGGAAGGGCATGCTGGCCTGGAAGTCAGTCAGCATCAGCACGAGCTGCTCGACGGCTCCGCGAAAGTGCGCGGCGAGGAAGCCAAGCGTGGTGCCGACGATCGCCGAGATCGCGGTCGCACCGAAAGCGATCAACAGCGAGATGCGGATCGAGACGAGGAGCCGCGACAGCACGTCGCGGCCGAGCTCGTCGGTGCCGAGCCAGTGCGCGACATTGCCGGGCGCAGCCAGCCGGTTGCGCAGGTCGAGCTGGGTAAAGCTGTAAGGTGCGATTTTCTCGGCGAACGCCGCGATCACCAGCATGGCGACGATCCAGCTGATCGCGAGCGCGACCGAGACAGGGATCGCGGGAAGGCTGATGCGGCGGCGGACAGCCGTATCCTTCAGCGTTGCGTCGGTCATGCGTGCGCTCCCTTCGCGCGGAGCCGCGGATCGAGGAAGCCGTAGAGGAAGTCGACGATCAGATTGGACGTGACCATGGTCATCGCGACCAGCAACAGGATGCACTGCACGACGGCGAGGTCGCGGTTGGCGACGGCGACGACCAGCAGGCGCCCTACTCCCGGCCAGGCAAATACGCTCTCGACCACGACCGCGCCCGCGATCAGCGTGCCGACCATGAAGCCGAGGATGGTGACGGTCGGGATCGCCGCGTTTGGCAGCGCATGCGACGTCACCACCTTACGCCACGACACGCCCTTGGCCGAGGCGGTACGGATATAGGGCTGGCCCAGCACCTCCAGCATGGCGCTGCGGGTGAAGCGCGCCAGCACCGCGGCGCCGCCGAGGCTGAGTGTCACGATTGGCAGGATGGCGTGACGCCAGCTGTCCTGCCCGCCCGACGGCAGCCAGCCGAGCTGCACGGCAAAGACGAGCACGAGCAGCAGCGCAAGGACAAAACTCGGCACGGTGAAGCCGGCGACCGCCGTCATCATCACCGCGCGATCGATTCCCGAGCCGCGGTGCAGCGCCGCGTAGATGCCGGCGGGAATGCCGAGCGCGACCTTGAAGAAGAAGGCCGGCAGCGTCAGCGCCAGCGTTGCCGGAATCCGCTCCAGCACGAGCTCGATCGCCGGTCGCCCGTCGCGCATGGAGCGGCCGAGCTCACCCTTGGCGATGGCGCCGAAATAGTCGAGGTACTGGAACCAGATGGGATCATCGAGCCCCCAGGCCTTGCGGAAAGCAGCGAGCACTTCCGGTGGCGCCTCCGGTCCCAGGATCATCAGCGCGGGGTCGCCGGAGAGGCGCAGCACTACGAAGGCGAAGGTGACGACGAGCACGATCGTCAGCGCCGCGCGTCCGATCCGAATGGCAAGATAGCGTCCCATCAGGCCGCGTCCCGCGTCTCGGCCTGCGGCCCCGTCACGAGATGGCAGGCGACTTGCCTGTCACCGCCGACCGCCGACAGCGCCGGCACCTCGCTCGCGCAGCGTGCGATAGCGCGCGGGCAGCGCGGATGGAAGGCACAGCCTTGCGGCCGCGCCGCCGGGTTCGGCGGATCGCCTGCCAGCACGATGCGGCCCGCACTGCGGCGGCCGGGCGCGGGTGACGCCGAGACCAGCGCCTGCGTATAGGGGTGTTCGGGACGCGCGAAGAGATCGTCGGCGCTGCCGATCTCGACGATGCGGCCGAGATACATCACGGCGACGACATTGCTGATCTGCCTGACAACGCGCAGATCGTGGCTGATGAACAGCAGCGTTAGCCCGAGCTGCGCCTGGAGATCGCAAAGCAGGTTCACCACCTGCGCCTGGATCGAGACGTCGAGCGCGCTGACCGGCTCGTCGCAGACGAGGAAATCGGGCTTTGTCGCCAGTGCCCGCGCCAGCACGATACGCTGACGCTGGCCGCCGGAGAGCGCGCCCGGATAGCGCGCGCCATGCGCCAGCGTCAGCTCGACGGCGCGCAGTAATTCGCGGACACGCTCCTCGCGTTCGGCCGCCGTGCCGAGGCCGTGAATGTCCAGGGGCTCGCGGATTTGGGCTGCGACCGGCAACCGCCGGTCCAGCGCCCCCAGCGGATCCTGGAAGATCATCTGCATGCGCGCCCGCTGCGCGCGCCACGCCTTCGTGCCTGGCGCGGCCATCGCCTTGCCGTCGAACCGCACCTCGCCGCGATCCGGCGGCTCGAGACCGAGCACGATGCGGCCGGTGGTCGACTTGCCCGAGCCGGACTCGCCGACGAGGCCCAGTGTTTCGCCTTTGGGGATCATCAGAGACACGCCATCGACCGCGTGAACCGCTGTGCTGCGGCCAAACATCCCGGAGCGCATCGCGTAGCTGCGCGAGATCGAGGACACCTCGACAAGCGGCCCGCTCATTCGGCGGCGATCCCGAGCAGCGCGCAGCGCGAAGCTTCAGCACGGATGCAGGCAACCACGCGATCGTTCGCGATCGGCGCGAGGCTCGGCACGGCAAGTCCGCACGGCTCGGCCGCCAGCGCGCAACGCGGCGCGAAGGCGCAGCCGCTTGGCATGTGCGCGGGATCGGGAACGGTCCCCGGAATGGCCGTTAGACGCCGACGCGGTCCGTCGAGCGGCGGCAGTGCGCCGATCAGGCCCTGCGCGTAGGGATGCACCGGATCGGCAAAGAGCTGGTTGGCGGGCGCCTGCTCAATGATGCGGCCGGCATACATCACGGCGACGCGGTCGCAGTTTTCCGCGACGACACCGAGATCATGGCTGATCAGCACCATCGCCATGCTCATCTCACGGCGGATGGTCGAGAGCAGCTCCAAGATCTGCGCCTGGATGGTGGCGTCGAGCGCCGTGGTCGGCTCGTCCGCGACGAGGAGATCGGGATTTCCGGCCAGCGCCATCGCGATCATGATGCGCTGGACCTGGCCGCCCGAGAATTCGTGCGGATAGGCTTCGAGCCGCCGCGCCGCATCGGGAATGCCGACGAGATCGAGCAGCCGCCGCGCTTCGGCCTTCACCGCCTCGCCCGAGAGATCGCGAAGCAGCGCCAAAGCCTCGCAGAGCTGCTTGCGAATGGTGAGCACCGGATTGAGTGCGCTTGCGGGATCCTGAAAAATCATGGCGACCCGCCCGCCCCGCACCCGGTCCAGCTCACCCGCGGCTGCGCCGAGGATTTCGTGTCCGTCGAGTCGCACGGAGCCCGAGACTTTTGCATGCCGCGGCAAGAGGCCGAGCGCAGCAAGCCACGTCACCGACTTGCCGGAGCCGGACTCGCCGACGAGGCCGAGGGCCTCGCCCTTCCGCAAAGCGAGATCGACGCCGCGCAGGACCGCTACGCCGTTGAAGGCGACGCTGAGGCCCTGGATGCTGACCAGCGGCGTCGCCACTTACGCCTCGAAATTGCCGGCGCGGAAATCCATCGCGAATGCCGGCGACGCCTTCCACTTGATCGACTTCGGCTTCGCGGTGAAGGTCGCGTTCTGGTGCAGCACCGTATAGGCGGGATCCTCGCGCTCGGCGATCTCGAGCATGCGGCGGAACGCCTTCTTGCGGGCGGCCCGGTCGGTCGAGGTTTCCAGGAACTCCGAAAGCTTGTTCAGTTCGGCGTTGGTCCACTCGCCGATCTGCTGCTGCTGACCGTTTGGGCCGTGCTGTGCGACCAGCGACGAGACGGGATCGTTGAAGGCAGCCGAATTCGACCAGTCGCGTACCGCGCGGGTCGGCGCGCGTTCCATGATCTGCGACCAGTTCTCCTTGGTCTCGATCTGGACGTTGAGGCCGACCGACTTCCACATCTCGACCAGCACCTGCGCGGTCGCGACCTGGTTGGTGTAATAGTTGTTGAGCAGGCGATAGGGAATCGGATCGCCCTTGTAGTTGGCCTGCTTCAACAGATCCTGCGCGAGCTTCGGATCGTAGGCCGGCACGCTCCAGTCGGCGTTGAACATGTCGCCGTAGAATTCCCACTGCAGGCCTTTCGGCACGCGGGTACGGCCCGCCCACAGGCTGTCGACGATCGCCTGGCGGTCGATCGCGTGGGTGAAGGCGCGCCGCACCAGCGGATTGGCGAGCTGGGCGTGGTTCTTGTCGAATACGGTCAGGCGGTGATTGAGGATCGTGCCGCCCTGCACTTCGAACGCTGCGTTCTTCTCGATGCCGGCAATCTGGTCCGGCGGGATGTCGCAGGCGAACTGGTATTCGCCCGACAGCAGCCCGTTGATGCGGCTCGCGACCTCGGGCACTTCGAGGAAACGGATGCGCTTGAGCGGCGGCCGGCCGCCCCAATATTCGTCATGCGCTTCGAGGGTCAGCGCCACGTCGGGCTTGAGCTCGACGACCTTGTACGGGCCCGTCGTGATCGGCTTGCGCGCCCAGTCGAGATAGCTCGCGGACTGCTCCCAGGCGCGACGGTTCATGATGTCGGAACCGTAGCGCGACAGCCGGCCCTCGATCGTGACGTCGGGCGTCGCGTTGTAGAAGCGCACCGTGTACTTGTCGACGGCATCGACGCGCACGAGGTCCGGCCAGATGCGGCGGGCAACCGCCGGCACGTCAGGCGGCAATTCCTTGCCCGGGCGCGGCGTCGGGATCTTCTCGAAGGCCTGGATGGTGGAGCGGCTCTTGGCCTCGGTCTCGCCGAACATGCGCTCGCGGCTGAAGGTGAAGACGACGTCTTCGGCCGTCAGCTCGTCGCCATTGTGGAACTTCACGCCCTGGCGCAGCTTCACCTCGACGGTCTGGTCATCGATGCGGCGCCACTCGGTGGCGAGGCCCGGCACGGCCTCCAGGCTGCCGCGCCAATTCTTGGAGATCAGGCCCTCCCAGATCGAGGAGAAGAACACGCGCTCGCCGACATTCGATTGCTCGCGCAGCACGTCGAGCACGTTCGAATTCGTCACCTTCTGCACGGCGATGGTCACCGACGGACGGTTGTCTGCCTGCCCGATCGCAAAGCGCGGCAGGAGAAGCGTGCCTGCGGCAGCGCCGCCGGACTTCAGGATGGTGCGACGGGTGAGTTTGCTCATGACGATAAGCCCTGACCTTTGTGATGCCGGTTATTCAGCGAGACCGAGCGCGGCCAGATGGGCTGCGCCGGCGCGAACGTCGTCGTGATTGCGGAGTTCGAGGATCAGCCGCGGGTCGGAGGTCAGCCGGCCCAGAGCGCGGAACACGGCCACCCACGGGATGTTCCCCTCGCCCGGCGCCCAGTGCCGGTCGGCAAAGCCGTCGGTGTCCTGGAGGTGCACATGCGTCAGCATGTCGCCGGCGGTTTCGACGTAGTAATCGACCGGCGGTGCGCCGGTGGAGATGTGGGCATAGTTGGCGTGGCCGGTGTCGAGGGAGACGCGGACCTTGCTGCTTTCGAGCGCCTTGGCGAGGCGCACGCGGTCGCGCGGATCCTTGTCCTCGATGTTCTCGATGACGACCTCGCAGCCGATCGTCTCGGCGCGCGCGATCACCTCGGCAAGCGTCGTCTTGACGCGTTCGACGAGATTGCTGCGGTTATCGGGATAGAGGTCGAGATTGTTGTGGTCCCAGGTCGTGAACGGTGAATGGATCACCATCTGCGTCGCGCCGAGGAACTCTGCGGCATCGAGGCCCTGAAGCAGGCGCTTCGTCACCGCCTTGCGGATCAAGGGATCATGGCTGTCGATCTTGAAGCCCCAGAACGGGCCGTGAATGCCGAGCCGGCCGGTATGGCCCGAGAGCATCTGCTTGATCTCGCTGGCCGCACTCCGCCAATCGCCGTCGAGCAAATCCGCGCGGAAAAAATCCTGAATTTCGAGATCGCGCTGCCGTTCCAGAAGCCAGTCGCGGTGGGCGGGGATCGATTTGATGGATAGTGCGGCGCCCAACACCGGCTTCGACATGGCTTGATCCTTGACCGTCAGCGATGACGGGAGCAGCGCTAGACCAGTTAAGTGACAGGCCCGTGAAATGCAGGTGCCGCGGCGATGCGCCGATGTGGACATCCCCGCCGATCGCCTGCATCGAATTCAGGCAGCAGCGATCGCAGCAGATGCGGACAAATGCGCCAGTGTGCAGCATCAAGCGCGTTCGTGTCCGTAGTGACACGGAATGGAATCCTAACCATACTTCGCGTACATCGCGCGCATCGATCGGCGGCCTTCCAGGGGCATCACCCTCTGATCGCGCTACATGGGGTTGGGGGACCGCATGGGGCGGGGGGGGGATCAAAGGCTGGGGCAAGGTGACGAGGTCCGGACTCCTAGGCACTCCGGACCTCGGAACTTTCTAGATTGAACGCAATTTCGCGCCGCCGGCTGTATGAGCCGCGCGGCGCGAAATCGTTCTGGAGCCACCCTGCCCGATCAGCAGCCTTGCTCAATCACTTCGGAACGTTCCGCTCGAGATCCTCGAGCCATGCCGCCGCGCTGGAATCCGACGGCGCGCGCCAGTCGCCGCGCGGCGACAATGAGCCGCCGGCCGAAACCTTCGGCCCGTTCGGCATCGCCGAGCGCTTGAACTGGCTGAAGGCGAAGAAGCGGCGCAGAAACACTTCCAGCCAGCGCCGGATTTCCGGCAGATCATAAGCCCTGCGCTGATCGGTCGGGAACGCCGGCGGCCATTCGCCCTTGGCGACATCATTCCAGGCGTGCTGCGCCATGAACGCGATCTTGGACGGCCGCATGCCGAACCGCAGCGTGTAGAACAGGTTGAAATCCTGCAGCTCGTAGGGCCCGACGGAAGCTTCCGTGCTCTGCGGCTTCTCGCCGGGCTTGACCGGAACCAGCTCGGGCGAGATTTCGGCCGACAGGATCGACGTAAGCGTCCGGTTGACGTCGTCGCTGAACTGTTTTGAGGCGATCACCCAGCGGATCAGGTGCTGGATCAGCGTCTTCGGCACCCCGGCGTTGACATTATAATGCGCCATCTGGTCGCCGACGCCGTAGGTGCACCAGCCGAGCGCGAGCTCCGAGAGATCGCCGGTTCCGATGACGATGCCGCCATGATGGTTGGCGAGCCGGAACAGATAGTCGGTCCGCAGGCCCGCCTGCACGTTCTCGAACGTGATGTCGTAGACCTTCTCGCCTTTGCCGAAGGGATGGCCGATGTCCTTCAGCATTTGCGTCGCCGTGGGGCGGATGTCGAGCTCCTGCCACTCCGTCTGCAATGCCTTCATCAACGCCAGTGCGTTGGTCTTGCTCTCGCGGCCGGTGGCAAAGCCCGGCATCGTGTAGGCTAGGATGTTGCTGCGCGGCAGTCCGAGCAGGTCGACCGCCTTGGCGGCGACGATCAGGGCGTGGGTGGAATCGAGCCCGCCCGAGACGCCGATCACCACGCGCTTGGTTCCGGTCGCGCGCATGCGCTGCACGAGGCCGGCGACCTGGATGTTGTAGGCCTCGTAGCAATCCTGCTCGAGCAGGGCTTCGTCGCTCGGCACGAAGGGGAAGCGCTCGATCTTGCGCAGGAAGCCGATGTCGGTGGCCGGCGCCTTCAGGGCGAAGGTGATCCTCCGGAAAAAGGCTTCGCGTTGCCGGCGATTATCGTCGAACGTGCCCATCAGCGCGCGTTCCTGCCTGAGCAGATCGAGATCGACGTCGGCCAGCGTGATCTGGCCGTCCTGGCGGAACCGCTCGCCCTCGGCCAGCAGCACGCCGTTCTCGTAGATCGAGGTCTGGCCGTCCCAGGCCAGGTCCGTGGTCGATTCCCCTGCCCCCGCGGCTGAATAGACGTAGGCTGCAAGACAACGCGCCGACGTCGATTGGCACAGCAGTGCGCGCGAGCGCGCCCGACCGATCGTGATCGGGCTGCCGGATAGGTTGATCAGTACGCTGGCGCCGGCAAGCGCGAGTTCGGAAGCCGGCGTCACCGGAATCCACATGTCCTCGCAGATCTCGACGCCGATGATCAGGCCTGGAACATCCTCGGCCGCGAACAGGAGGTCAACGCCGAACGGTGCGTGCAGCCCGCCAAACGCGATCGTCTCTCCGGCCATGCCGGCGCCGGAGGCGAAATGCCGTCCCTCGTAGAATTCGCGATAGGTCGGCAGATAAGACTTGGGCACGACGCCAAGGACGTTGCCGCGATGAATGACGACGGCGCAATTGTAGATGCGATGACCGAAGCGCAGCGGCGCGCCGACGATCAGGACGGTCATCAAGGCCGAGGAGGCCTCGACGATTGAGGCGAGCCCGCGCTCGACCGCATCGAGCAGCGGGTCCTGCTTGACGAGATCCTCGATCGCGTAGCCGGACAGGCACAGCTCCGGAAACACGGCAACCGCCACCGACTGTTCATGGCAAGCGCCTGCCGCCGCCAGGATCGCCTTCGCATTGGCCGTGGGATCGGCCACATGGGAGGTGGTGACGCAGGCCGCCACGCGCGCAAATCCGTGGGCGTAGATCGAGTGGAAGCTCATCGAGCGCGGTACCCTTAATCTTGTCGCGGCCGCAGCCGCCAGTTCCCCATGATATGTAACCCATCGACCGGGCCCCGTGCAGGCCATCCGCCGTCATGCATAACGGATTTGCGTGTTCGCCGGCCCGGCCGGGCCAAGGCACCTGACAAGGTCAGGCGCTGCGGGCCAGCACTCCGGAGAGGTCGTTGCGCAGCCACTCGGCGATCCGGGGCCAGGCATGGGCGTGGGTGCGCGCCCCCATGAACAGGCCGAGATGATTGCTGGGCTCGGAGGCCGCGGCAATGAAGGCCGGCGGCGTTCCGAGCAGACTTGCGGTCGCAAGCGCCTGTCTGGCCGGCACGACGTCGTCATCGAGCCCGGCCAGCAGGAAGACCGGCACCTTGACGTCCCTCAGATCAACCTCGCGGCCGAGCGCCGTGAAGTCGCCGCCGGCAATCCGATTCTCTCTGAAGATCCGGTTGACGATCTCCAGATAATAGGTGCCGGGCAGGTTGAGCGTCTCGGTATTCCAGCGATCGAAACGCGCGAGCAGTGCCGCGCCCTCCTCGTCCGAGAGATCCCTCTGCAATGCCGCCGCAATGTCATCGCGGCTCGGCGCCTTCGTCCAGAAGCGCAGCATCTCGTCGCCGCTGACATTGCCGCCGCCGCGCGCCACGAGCTGGTCGTAGAGCGCCTCAGGCGCATTGCGAGCGAGCTGGGACAGCGCGGAATCGATCGAGAGATCGACGGGCGCCCCCACCAGTACCAGCCGCCGCGCCTTGGCGGGAAAGCGCGCCGCATAGAGCAGCGACAGCCAGCCGCCCTGGCACAGGCCGACGAGATCGACCGGCGCGCCGATTTCGTCAACGGCGACGTTGAGATCGCCGAGATAGCTGTCGATCGAGAGATAGCGCATGTCCGGCGAGGCCGAGCGCCAGTCGGTGAGGTACACCCGATCGATGCCGCCATTCTGCAGGGACTGCACCACGCTGTGGCCCGGTGCGAAGTCGGCGATCAGGGCCCGATGCAGCGCATAGGGCGCGCAGATCAGTGCCGGCTGGCCGGATTGCGTCCGCGTGCAATCGCGCAGCCGCATGGTCGCAAGCTCCAGGGCGACCGTGTTGGGTGTCGTCCACGGCAGATTGCTCGCGTCCTGTTCCGGCGGATCGCGCTCCAGCCACCAGAAGCAGGCGTCCATCGCGAGCCGCGCCGCCGCAAATGGCAATAGCAGCGGATCATTCGGAGGACGATCCGATCCACCCAGCGGTTTGCCGCCCTTCTCCACCATGACTATCTCAAGGTCCTCACAGCAAGGCCTCCAGGCTGACGATCGAAATGCCGCGCTCGCGAAAACTCCGATGGGTCGCGACCACAGAGCCGTCGAGATCAATGCCGCGGCATGCATCCTCGATGACGGCGACCTCGAACCCCGCCTTGCGGGCATCCTCCGCCGAGAAGCGAACACAGAAATCCAGCGCGAGGCCGGCGACGAAGACGGTCTTCAGCTCGCGCTCGCGCAAATAGCCGAGCAGCCCGGTCGGCGTCCGGTGGTCGTTCTCGAACAGCGCCGAATAGGAATCGATGCCGCGACGAAAGCCTTTGCGCACCACGAGGTTTGCCCTGGTAATTTCGAGCTCCCCATGGAATTCAGCGCCCACCGTGCCTTGCACGCAGTGCGTCGGCCACAGCACCTGGGTGCCGTAGTCGAGCTCGATGGTCTGGAACGGCTGCTTGCCCGCATGGTTCGGTGCGAACGAGACGTGATCGCCCGGATGCCAGTCCTGAGTCAGCACCACATTGGTGAATTTTGCGGCAATTCGGTTGATCGCCGGGACAACCTTCTCGCCGCCGGGAACGGCGAGCGCTCCGCCGGTGCAAAAGTCGTTCTGCACGTCGATCACCAGCAGCACGTCGCGGTCGGAAATCTGCATCGCAAGGTCCCGTTCCAGCCGTCCGGCGCGACGGGCGCCGAACGATCCGTCCAATGTCGATCTTCCCGCGCTGCTTCGCAACCATCGACACATGCGGCGATATCGCGCCCGTCGCACCTGGGATGCAACGGTTTGGCGTTGTCCGAGTTGACTAGGCTCACCCAAGGACGGATTCTAGAGACGTTCGCAAATTGCGGATCGGATGGAGCGGAGGGAACGGTTCCCGCGAGCCTGCAGGCCGCGGCAGCCACAAGGTCATGAGTATCGGCAAGA
Source organism: Bradyrhizobium sp. Mp27 (assembly GCF_029953005.1). NCBI lineage: Bacteria > Pseudomonadati > Pseudomonadota > Alphaproteobacteria > Hyphomicrobiales > Nitrobacteraceae > Bradyrhizobium > Bradyrhizobium sp. Mp27. The sequence continues at coordinate 48,427 of NZ_JASAUS010000018.1, forward strand.
CAGGACAGATTCTTCTCGCCGATATCGGCGGCACCAATGCGCGCTTTGCGCTGAGCGAAAGCGCATCGGACAGCGGCGACCAGGCCGGGCCCATCGACTATGTGAAGGTCGCTGACTTCCCGACCGTCCGGGAAGCCATCGCCGACGTCCTTGCGCGCCGGTCCGGCGGCAAGCAGCCCAAACGAGCCGTGCTGGCCGTCGCGGGTCCCGTGACCAATAACCGCTGCGTCATGACCAACAGTCCGTGGGTCATCGACGGCAACGAGCTCCAGCCGGCCCTCGGCTTCGAGAGCGTGCATGTGCTCAATGATTTTGAGGTCGTGGCCTGGTCCCTGCCCGCCCTGAAGCCTGCCGATTTGATCCCGCTCGGGGGGCAGGACGGCCTCCTCGGAGAACCGCTGCTGGTGGTTGGGCCTGGAACCGGTTTTGGCGTCTCCTGTCTGGTCGAACGCCACGGCGCCCGGCTGGCGGTCGTCACCGAGGCAGGCCACGCCACTTTGCCGGCGGAAAACGAGCGCGAGGAACGCGTGATCGCGTGCTTGCGCCGACGTTTTGGCCATGTCTCCATCGAGCGCGGGGCGCTTTCGGGCTCCGGTCTGCAAAGCCTCTACGAGGCGCTGGCCGAGGTCGACGGCGCCCAGGTGCCGCACCGCGACGCCGCCGCCATCACCAAGGCCGCCCTGGAGGGCAGTTGCGAACTCAGCCGCGCGACGCTGGAGATGTTTTGCGCCATCCTCGGCTCGGTCGCGGGCAATCTCGCGGTGACCTTCGGCGCCCGCGGCGGCGTCTATATCGCCGGCGGGATCGCGCCGCGCTTCCCGAAGTTCCTTGCCGCTTCCGCGTTCCGGGCGCGCTTCGAAGCCAAGGGACGCTTCCAGGACTATTTGCGCAACATCCCGACCAGGCTGGTGACGAAACCCGACGCGAGCTTCGTCGGCCTGAAGATGTTCGCCGACCACAATCCGGATTGATGAGCCGCGATCGGCTCCGACGCCGTCCAGTCCGTTAACTATACACAGCTGATTGCAGCCAAGGCGCGGTTCCACGCAGGATCGTGCTTGCCCGACTGTGTCCGATGGGAAACAATTCCCTTGAGTGTGTGGCGTAGTTGCGGGGGCGTGACATGCGTAAGCAGGACTTCGGTTTCGACTATCACCGCTATCACCGCCTGCTGACCGAGGCGGACGACGATGACAAGCGGCTGGCCCTGATCGAGCTCCTGATCGAGGAAAAGGCGCGCGACCGGCTGGCCGCGCAGCGCGCCTCTGATCGCGCCGCCATGCCGGCCCATACCATCGCCACCGTGCTAAAGAACGGCCGCAACTGAGACTTGCGGGACCGCATGGTACTCGCGCAAACGCGCGAGCGATGGCGATTCCGTTAACGATCCCTCGCAAGCTCGCGTCAAACTTTTTGCTCTAAGAGCTTCCCCTACCTGATGCAATTCAGGGGTCAACAAGGGGGGAATGAACATGAGCATGATTTCGCTTGCCGCGATCCCGGCCACCGTCGAAACCCGTTTTGCCGATTCTTCGTTCAAGATCATCTTGCTGTTCTGCTGCATGGGCCTGGTCGCCTCGTTCGGCGTGATGGCGCGCGGCATCGACCTCAGCGCCGGTCTGATCTGAGAGCACGACACATTCCTTCGCCAAATGGCCGCCCCTCACGGGCGGCCATTTTCGTTGGCGATCTCAGTACGGCGCCTTCTCGGTGAGGAGCCTTCTCAGTGAGGAGTTTTGGCGACCGCGTCCGGAAACAACGAATCGATCATCACCTTGAGCTGGTCGAGGGAAATCGGCTTGCGCAGGATCGGCCGCCGCCGGAGCAAGGACGGCAGCAGTTCCGGCCCGTAGCCGGTGGCGAACAGAAACGGCTTGCCGCGGCGCTCGATCAGGTCGGCGACCGGATCGACGTAGAGGCCCTTCAGGTTGATGTCGAGGATGGCGAAATCGTATTGCGCGGTCATCGCAAAGGCGCTCGCGTCCCGGACATTGTCCGCTTCTGCGACGACATGGTGGCCGAGTTCCTCCACCATGTCGGCGATCATCATCCGGATCAACGCCTCGTCTTCGACCAGGAAAACGGAGAGTCCGTCCGCCATATCAACCCCGCAGTCAGCTTACGAAGCTAATCATACCCGAAATGCGGAGAGGATTCACGAATTCGTGGCGGGCGCCGTTAATTCAGACGCCCGCAATCGGATTCAACTTGATTAATCCAGCCCGCGCTCGTGGCTGAGGCGCACCATCTCCTGGATGAAGACCTGCTTCTGCTTGTCGTCGAGGCTCGAATAAAGCGGCTCGGCGGCATCGGCGACGTTGCGCTGGTCGGCGGCGCGGTCGATCAGGAATTGAGATTCGTTGCGCATCTGCTCGATGATGTCGTCGGGCGGATCGCGCTTGGCGCGGGCGATCCGCAGGTTGAGCCGCTCCGCGCCATTATGCCCCAGATAGTGCATCGCGCTCGAGAAGCCGAACCAGTGCTTCTCCTGATCGGGCGTCAGGTTCAACTCGGTCTTGATCCGCTCGATATAGGAATCGCTGTTGGCGACGATCTGCTCGGCGGTCTGTTGCGGCGCGCCGGGCTGGGTGAGGACGGTGACGTCCTTATTGTCCTTATTGTCCTTATTGTCCTTGTTGTCCTTGTTGTCCTGCGGCGCATTCTTGGCTTCCTTGCTCACCTTGGCGCCCTTGCCCGCCTTGGCGGTCTCCTTGGCGCTCTTGGCATCCTTGTCCTTGCCGGCGCCCGGCTGCTTGGAATCCTTGCTCGCGTCCTTGGCAGCCGGAGCCGGCTGGTTGTTGTTATTGACGCCGAGCACGCCGGTGAAGACACCGACCACGCCGCCGATCGCACCGCCCAGCACGCCGCCAACGGGTCCGGCCGCCTTGTTGCCGGCCGCGGCTCCATCCTGAACACCCTTGACCAGGCCTTGCGCCTGCGCAACCGCGGCGGCGCCGAGCAGCACCGCGAGCACGGAGCCCAGCGCGAACCATCGCCGCAGGTGAAGCCGCGCAGGCGGCGCCGGGTTGATCATTCTGGTCTCCATCGTCGATCCGATTGTCCTGTCCCGGCGGGGGCCACCCGCCGGTTGCAACTCTATCGTTTTCGCCGCTTCGCGGTCCAGCCGCAGCCAATTGCTGTCCACGCCCGAAAACTGTTTGGCCCGAAGCGGTTATGAAGGCTTATTCGAAACTGCGGCGTAATTGCGCACGAGATGTCCCGCGCTCCTTGCCCCGAAGTGTGCGTCGCAAAATGCGCCTCCGAGGTTTACCTCCGGTGCGCGTCGCGAGACGGCGCTGCCGCGTTCCCGGACGCAACGTTAGTTCTAGACGGCGAGCCGTTCGGCTTCCTCGACAGACGGGATCAATCATGATCTGATCGCGCTACCAATTTGCTGCACTTCGCGCGATTTCACGCGAGGCGTAGCGCCAAGAAACGCGAACAAAAAATCAAAAACAAAACTCGGAATGCCAGAGGAAACGCCAGAACAATAAAACACCAAGCGAGGAAACGAGATGTCACGCAAGAAACTGACGCGACGTCAATTTGTAGCTGCCACTGCAATGTCCTCCGCGGCGCTGATCACGGCGCCCTACGTCCGCGGCGCCTACGCCGCCGGCAAACTCTCGATCGGCTTCTGGGACCACTGGGTCCCCGGCGCCAACGACGCCTCCAGGGCTCTTGTCAACGAGTGGGCCGCGAAGGAGAAGGTCGAGGTTTCCATCGACTACATCACCAGCAACAACAAGAAGATCGAGTTGACCGTTGCAGCCGAAGCGCAGGCGAAGTCCGGTCACGATATTCTTCAGATGTACACTTGGTGGCCGCACGCCTACGCCGAACAGCTCGAGCCGGTCAATGACGTCGTGGAGCCGGCGATCAAGCAGAACGGTGAAGTGAACGGCACCGTGAAATATCTCGGACAGGCGGCCGGCAAATGGCTTGCCGTCCCCGCCACCCCCGGGAGCCAGATCAAGGGGCCCTGCACCCGCATTGATCTGATGAAGAAGTACGCGGGTATCGATGTTCAGGAACTGTACCCCGCAGGCGCACCGCCGAAAGCGGACAGCTGGACCATGGAGACATTCCTCAAGGCCGCCGAAGCTTGTCAGAAAGGCGGCTTCGCCTTCGGCATCGGCCTCGGCGAAACCACCGACAGTGTCGATACGGCGGGTGCGATCTTCCAGTCGTTCGGCGCCGAACTCGTCAACGCCAAAGGCGAGCCCACGGTGAAGACCGATCAGGTCCGTCAGGCGCTCGAATATTACAAGAAGCTGATCGCTTTCCTGCCACCTGACGCACCATCCTGGGATGACGCCTCGAACAACAAATGGCTGATCTCTGGCCGGGGCGCCCTCATCATGAATCCGCCAAGCGCCTGGGCGGTGGCCAAGCGCGACGCACCGCAGGTCGCCGAGCAATGCTGGACGCACGGCTTCCCGGCCGGCCCGAAAGGCCGCTTTGCGCCCTATCTGCCGTACTACTGGGGCCTCTGGAACTTCTCCAAGAACAAGGAAGCTGCCAAGAGCCTGCTCACCCATTTGTCGCAGGCGTCGTCGATCGAGAAGTTCGTCTCTGCCAGTGGCGGCTACGACCTGCCCGCCTATGCGAACATGACGACGTTGAAGACGTGGGCCGAGGTAGAGCCGCCGAAAGGAACGCTCTATCACTATCCCAACCCCCACAATCATCAGACGCTGTCGATTGCGGCCTCTCCTGCACCGCCAAAGATCGCCCAGCAGATCTACGCACAGGCGATCCTGACCAAGATGGCGCTTCGCTTTGCGCAGGGAGAGAAGATGGACACCACGCTCGCCTGGGCCGAGGGCGAGTGCGAAGGCTTCATGCGAACCTGAACCGGAATGTGCAACGGCGGTTCACGCCTCCGGCGTGAGCCGCCAGCACAATCCGCCGTTCGATGTATGATCCGATGAAGCCGACCGAACGGCCGGCTTCGCGAACAGACATTCTGCAGGGAAGGTTTGGTCATGGCCGATGTCGTCGTTCAGCACGGTCGCGCCGTTCGAACAACGAGCGCACGCAAGGGAGGGAGCCTGCACAATGCGTTGAGGCGAAAATCGACCGTGGCGTTTTTCCTGACGCTGCCGCTGATCCTGCTGATCGCGTTGCTCGTGCTCTACCCTGCCCTTTACTCGGCTCACCTGTCGACGCTGAACAAGTCGATGCAGAAGTTCGTCGGCTTCGGCAATTTCACCTTCCTGTTCAAGCGCGAAACGTTCTGGATGGTGGTGAAGCAATCCTGCATCTTCGCGATTACGGCCGTCGTCTTCAAAGCGCTGATCGGCTTCATCGTCGCGCATTTCGTTCACAACATTCCGGCCAAGGGCCAGCGCAAATGGCGCGGCATGCTGCTTGTGCCCTGGGTCATTCCGCCGGCGATGAGCACGCTGGCCTGGCTCTGGCTGTTCGACCCCTCCTACAGCGCATTGAACTACACGCTTTCCTTCTTCGGCATCGGTCCCATTCCCTGGCTTGGCGACGCCGCCTGGGCGCGCTTCTCCGTCATTCTCGTCAATGTCTGGTATGGCGCACCGTTCTTCATGATCATGTATCTGGCGGCGCTGAAATCGGTGCCCGATCAGCTCTACGAGGCGGCAGCGATCGACGGCGCCAATTGGTGGCAGCGCATCTGGTACGTGACGCTGCCGATGATGCGCAACATCATCGCGATCACGACGCTGTTCTCGCTGATCGTCACCTTCGCCAATTTCGACATCGTGCGCATCCTGACCTCGGGTGGCCCGCTCGACCAGACCCAGATCTTTGCAACCTACGCATTCCGGGTCGGCATCGAGAGCAGCGATATTCCGCTCGGCGCCAGCGTCTCGCTGTTCATGGTCCCAATCCTCGCCGTCGCGGCCATCTTCATCCTGCGCGACGTCTCCAAACGCGGGAATGAAGCCTGATGAGCACAGTCGCGATCGATAAGGCCGGCCCCCGGCGCAAGGTCAAATACGGCAGCATGAGCCGCGACCGCACCTGGGCGCTGCGTTGGTCCTATTTCTTCCTGGTGCTGTTTGCGATCTTCTCGCTGACGCCGCCGCTCTACATGCTGATCACTTCGCTGAAGACGAGCGCAGAAATCTCTGCGGCCACCAATCCCTGGTGGGTTTTCCATCCAACGCTCTCAAACTACGTCGAGTTGCTGACCTCCAACCAGTTCCTTCGATTCTTCTGGAATTCGGCCATGGTGTCGATCGTGGTGGTGATCGTGACCATGTTGATCAGCATCCCTGCGGCATTTGCGCTGGCGCGGATGAAGTTCTGGGGCTCGGCGACGCTGGCGACCGGGGTCTTCCTGACCTACCTGGTCCCGGACAGCCTGCTGTTCATCCCGCTCTTCAAGGTGTTCGCGACCGTTCAGGAGTGGACGGGGATCCCCCTGCTCAACCGGTGGTACGTGCTGCTGTTCATCTACCCGACCCTGACCGTGCCGTTCTGCACGTGGATCATGATCGGCTACTTCGCCTCGATCCCGAAGGAGCTCGACGAGGCCGCCATTATCGACGGTGCTTCCTGGCTCCAGACCCTGACGCGGATCTTCATTCCCGTGGCGCTGCCCGGGCTGATCGCCGCGACCATCTTCGCCTTCACCGTCTCCTGGGCCCAGTTCCTCTATCCCCTCGTGTTCACGACGTCGGTGGACCAGTTCGTGCTGCCGGTCGGCATCACCACCACGCTGATCAAGGGCGACGTCTTCAACTGGGGGCAGATCATGACCGGGGCGCTGCTCGGCGCAGCTCCGCCGCTGGTCATCTACGCCTTCCTGATGGACTACTACATCGCCGGCCTGACCGCCGGTGCGACGAAGGGTTGATATCGAGGGGTTGAAGTTCAATGGCCGACGTTTCCCTGCGCAAGGTGATCAAGCGTTACGACGATGTCGAAGCCGTGCGCGGCATCGATCTCGATATCTCCGACCACGAATTCATCGTGCTCGTCGGCCCCTCGGGCTGCGGCAAGTCGACGACGTTGCGCATGATCGCGGGACTGGAGGATATCACCGACGGCGACATCATGATCGGCGGCGACGTCGTGAACGACGTGCCGCCCAAGGACCGCGACATCGCAATGGTGTTCCAGAACTACGCGCTGTACCCGCACATGACGGTCGCGGAGAACATGTCGTTCGGGCTGCGCTTGAAGCACTATCCCAAGGCCGAGATCAAGGCGCGGGTGACGGAAGCCGCCCGCCTCCTCGACATCACCGACCTGATCGACCGCAAGCCGAAGCAGCTCTCCGGCGGTCAGCGCCAGCGCGTCGCAATGGGCCGCGCCATCGTGCGCAATCCGAAAGTGTTCCTGTTCGACGAGCCGCTGTCCAATCTCGACGCCAAGCTGCGCGTGCAGATGCGGATCGAGATCAAGAAGGTGCACCAGAAGGTGCGCACCACCACGGTCTACGTCACTCACGACCAGGTCGAGGCGATGACGTTGGCTGACCGCGTCGTTGTGATGAACAAGGGCCGCATCGAGCAGATCGGCACGCCCAACGAGCTCTACCACAAGCCGGCGACGCGCTTCGTCGCCGGCTTCATCGGCTCGCCCGCGATGAATTTCATCCCGTGCCGGCTGGAGGACGTCGGCGGCGCGCTCCAGATCCGCCTCACCGATCGCATCGCTTTTGCGCTGCCACCGGCTCGCGCCGCGCGCTACAACGCGTTGCCGCGCGCCGACAAGCTGCTGCTCGGCCTCCGGCCCGAGCACCTCACCGAGTCGCATGCGCATCTCGGGCCCGGCGTCGAGACCTTCGACACCGTGCTCGACGTCACCGAGCCGATGGGGATGGAGACCCTGGTCTATTTCGGCCTCGACGGCACGCCGGTCTGTGGCCGCGTCGACCCCAACGCCGGCGCCAAGGACGGGGCACCCATGCGTTTGGCGATGGACCTCAACAATATGCACCTGCTAAACGAAGAGACCGGCGTCGTGCTGTGACGCCGTCTCAAGAAACGCAAGCAGGCGGGGAGCGATGGCGACCAACAAGAAGAAGATTTTCGTTACACAAACTTTGTCGCAAGGGGCACGCGCCCTCCTCACCCAGCGGGACGATATCGAGCTCGTCGAGTTTCCGAACCTGATCTCGGCCAAGGATTTCGAAGCCTTGCTGAAGGACCACGCGCCGGTTCACGGCGTGGCGCTTGGTGCCACCGCCTTCGGTGAGACCGAGCTCGAGGCCTCGAAGGACATGAAGGTGGTGACCCGCATCGGCGTGGGTTACGACGCCGTCGACGTGCCCGCCCTCTCCCGCCGCAAGGTGCCGCTGATGGTGGCGGGCAGCGCCAACTCGCCCTCGGTCGCCGAGCAGGCGCTGTTCATGATGCTGACGCTGGCCAAGCGCGCCAACGAGATGCACGCCTGCGTCAAGGATGGCCAATGGGCCAACCGGCTCGGCATGCTGCCGTTCGACCTCTACGGCAAGACCGTGCTGATCATCGGCTTCGGCCGCATCGGCAGTCGCACCGCCAAGCGCTGCCTGGCGATGGAAATGAAGGTGCAGGTCTACGATCCCTACAAGCCTGCCGCCGAGATCAAGGCCGCGGGCTGCGAGCCCGTCGGTGACCTCGACGCCGCACTGCCCAACGCCGACTTCGTCACCATCCATTGCCCGAAGACCCCGGAAACCGTCGGCCTGTTCGATGCGGCGCGGATCGGCCGGATGAAGCCGAAATCCTACCTCATCAACACCGCACGCGGCGGCATCGTGAAGGAGGCCGCGCTATACGACGCCCTGGTCTCCGGCAGGATTGCCGGTGCCGGGATCGACGTGTTCGAGGTGGAGCCGCCGCCGGTCAGCAACGCGCTGTTCGCGCTGCCCAACGTCATCATGGCCCCGCATGTCGCCGGCGTCACCGTCGAGGCGGTGAGCCGCATGAGCGAGCAGACCGCTCGCAATATCCTGAGTGTGCTGGACGGCGATCCCATCCGGCAGAACATTATCAACCAGGACGTGCTCGGCTGAGCCGACCTCCGGGCGGGCGGTTATCCGCCCGCCTCCGGAACGCCAGAATGCGTCCCATTTTGGTGCAGATCGAGCCCCAACTCAGCCTTAATCAAACCCGCGTAATAAGTCCGGCCGCGGCGGCAGTGGGACAGACTTGCCGGCCGCGTCGAGCTGGAGGATGCACCCTTGTCAGAGATCGACCCGACCGACCACGCGCTGGCAACCATCGCCAGCATTTTGGAGCACCCCGAGCCCGTCCGCGAGACCGAGACCGAAATGGTGGTCGCCGGTGAGCAGGTCGTCGCCGACGAGCATCCGATCGCCGACGAGCATGCGACGGTCGACGAGCATGCGGTGCTCGACGAGCACGAGCATCCCGTGGTCGAGGAGCAGCCGCTGGTGCCGGAGCTCACCGATGCCGACGGCTACAGCAAGGTCGGTCCTGGACCGATGGTTGCGATCCGTCTGAAATGGACGGTCCATCGCGGCGATGACGGCCAGTTCTACGTCCACGAGACCATCGGCGAGCAGTCCGCGCCCGTGATCAGCGGCCCGATGACGAGCGAAGCCGCGGTGCATTTCGTCGACGCGCACGAGGACGAGGCACATCGGCGCTTCGAGGAGCTGCGCAGCGAGATCGCCGGCCGCAGCTCGCTCGCCGATTACGAGCGCAGGGGCGAAGCCTAGCGCTCGCGGGGGCCGAGAAAATCCCGCTTCACGAGCTCGACGCCGGCATGCCGGAGCAAGTCGTAGGACGTCGTGACGTGAAAGAAGAATTGCGGGACGCTGAACGTCAGCAGCAGCGTCCGCCCGGTAAAGGGCAGCTCGGTCCCGTTTTTCAGCCTGAAGAAGACATTCCGTTCCGCCGCACTATCGATCTCGGCGCGCGACAGGCTTTCGATGAACTCGAGTGACGTCGCAATGCGCGCCTGAAGCCCGGCGATGTCGTGCTCCAGCGCCGGCAGCGCCACCGGCTCCTGGTCGGCCAGCAAGGCCGGCGCGACCGTGGCATGGCGGCACGCCTCCCCTATCTGCTGCGCCAAATCGTACATATTCGGCGCCATGCGCATGCCGAGCAGGACGGCCGGATTGAACTTCCGGCTTTCGGCATAGGCGACGCCCTTGTCCAGCAGTGCCGACAGGTTGCGCAGATACGGCACGAAGACACCGACCGAGGCGTCATACATCGAGATCGTCACCCTAATTTCCCTTCAATTCCGCCTCGCCAGCGACGGGCATCTGGTCTAAATCCAGGTTTCAAGAGCTGCACAATGACAGCTCGGGCATGGGTGGAAAAGAGATGATCGTTCGAATCGTGGCGGCTTTGGCCGCGGTCCTGCTGGCGAACTTTTCGGCATATGCGCAGCAGCCGGCGCCGTCGCGCCTCGACGAGATCGTCAAGCGCGGCACTTTGCGCGTCGGCATGACCGGCGACTACAAGCCTTTCACCTATCTGGACAAGGCGACACAGCAGTTCAGCGGCTTCGACGTCGACATGGCGGAGGCGCTCGGCAAGGCGCTCGGCGTCAAGGTCGAATTCGTGCCGACGGCCTGGCCAAAGCTCATGAAGGACTTTGAGGCCGACCAGTTCGACATCGCCATGGGCGGCGTCTCGGTCACGCTCGACCGGCAGAGGAAGGGCTTCTTCTCGACGCCGATCATGCGCGAAGGCAAGACGCCGATCGCGCGCTGCGCCGACGTCGGCAAGTACCAGAGCATCGCCGACATCGACAAGAAGGGCACCCGCATCATCGTCAATCCCGGCGGCACCAACGAGCGGTTCGCGCGCGCCAACATCAAGGACGCCGAGATCAACGTCTTCCCCGACAACACCGTGATCTTCGACGAGATCGCCAAGGGCAACGCCGATTTGATGATGACGGACGCCTCCGAGACCCGCTACCAGCAGAAGCAGCATTCCGGCGTGCTCTGCGCGGTGCATCCCGACAAGCCGTTCGACTTCTCGGAGAAGGCCTACTGGCTCCAGCGCGACATGGCGCTGAAGGCTTTCGTCGACCAGTGGCTGCACATCTCGATGGAGGACGGCAGCTACAGGAAGATCTACGCCGCCTGGTTCGACTAGGGCGTTTTCGAGCGTAGTGGATATCGGTTCGCGTAAGGAAGGAAGAAGGAATCTAGAGCCTCGTTCCGATCTGAACGGAACGACGCTCCAGGCCGCGTCCTCCTGTCGCTAGTCTCGGCCAAATTGTGGACGGGTTCCGGGCATATTGAACCCGGACCAGCCGGACCACGACTCATACGGTGAGAGTGATCTAGATCACTTTTTGCGATCGAACCGGCGCGTAAGCGTTGGTACGGGGACCAGCTGTTCAGGAGACGGAAATGAGGAAGCTGTTGGCCACGGCCGCATTCCTTTTGGCGAGCACCGCTGCGCAGGCGCAGTACACGTTCGAATATGGCGGGCGCACCATCCGCATCGATCCGGACCGCGGCACGGTGCAGATCCCCGGCGTCTACGACAACACCGGCCAGGGCAAGGCGAAGAAAGCCAAGAAGAACGAGACGACCCCGGGCCAGCAGGCGCCCCAACAGGCCAAGGTTGATCCGCAACCGCCGGCCGCTCCGGCGCCAGCTCCCGCCCCTGTCGCGGCGCCGCCCGCAGCCGAACGGGCGCCGGCCGCAGCAGTTCCGCCCCCGCCCGCTCCGCCGCCGTCCGCAACCGCCAGCAACGCGCCGGCCGAGACGGCCATCCTGCCACCGCCCGCACCGCCTCCGGCGCCCGCTCCGGTGGAGCAGCAGGCAGCGCCCGCCGTGGCGCCGCCGCCGGCCCCGACCGTGGCTGCTGCACCTCCGGCGCCGCCTCCAGCCCCCGCTCCGGCGCCGGCCCCCGCACCCGTTCAGGCGGCTGCCGTCGCGCCGCCGGCTCCCACAGCCGCGCCCGCGCGCGATCTCAATTCACCGCTCGGCATCTGGCTGACCGAGGAAAAGGAAGGCAAGGTCCGCATCGAACAGTGCGGCAGCAATCTCTGCGGCTATTCGGTCGACAGCAAATCGAACCAGAACGGCGAACAGGTGCTCATCAACATGAAACCCGCCAAGGACCAGAACAAGGATCAGAAATGGTCCGGCCGCATCCTCGATCCCAACACCGGCTCGACCTACGATTCCACGATCGCGATGAAGGGCACCGACCGCCTGCGCGTGCAGGGTTGCGCCTTTGGCGGCATGTTCTGCGGCGGCCAGACCTGGACGCGCGTGAACTGAGTCCGACTTCGACGTTCGAACCGAGACAAGGGGCCCGCGATCCGGGCCCCTTTGCTTTTGTCCGCGATCTCTTTGCGGAGTGCGCCACCTCACTGAGCCCCTTGCGCACGCGACAGCCCTCACATCGCGGGTTCCGCGCTCATGCCACGATCCCCCCATGGTCGACCAACGGGGCGTGTCATGAATGGATTTCGCAAAGGTCTCTTCGCCAGCATTGTCGCCATCGCCGTCCCGCTGACGCAGGCGGGCGCGGCGACCTCCACCTTCGACGGCGCATGGAATGTCCGCATCTCATCATCGAGCGAGACTTGCGGTAACGGCGCAACGGTCTCGATCGGCATCAGCAACGGTCAGATCGCATCGAGCAGCGCTGCGGTTTCAGCATCCGGCCGCGTTGCCGATGCCGGCAGCATCAACGTCACCTTGAGCACCGGGATCAAACGCGCCGTCGGCTTCGGCCGGCTCAGTGGCACTTCGGGCTCCGGCACATGGCGCGGCACCCTGTGCACGGGCACGTGGACGGCGGAGCTGATGTGATTTGCCGTGTCCCGGACGCGCTGCAACGCGCAGCGTTGCTCCGCAGAGCCGGGACCCAAGGGCACTTGCTTTGAGGAAGCTTGTGGGCCCTGGATCGGCAACGCAGCGCTTACGCGCTGCATTGCATCCGGGGCACGAGAGATTAGCCGAGCGCCGCGCCGTACTCCGCGTCGGTCACCGGCTCCAGCCAGGTCGAATAGACGCCGTCGAGCGCTTCCTGCATGGCGATGTGGCACATGCTGTTGTTGGGCGAGGCGCCGTGCCAGTGCAGTTCACCCGGCGGAATCCAGACGGTGTCACCGGGACGGATCTCCTTGACGGGGCCACCCTTGGTCTGGACGCGGCCGACGCCCGAAATCACGTAGAGCGTCTGCCCAAGCGGATGGTGGTGCCAGTTGGTGCGCGCGCCCGGCTCAAAGGTGACGCGCGAGCAGTTCAGCCGCGCCGGCGCCGGCGCCATGATCACGGGGTCCTGCAACACGGTGCCCGTAAAATTTTCCTTGGGCGCGCGGCGGGTCGGCCGCGTGCCTGCGACGGTGATTTCCATGGGATACCTCGTTTCCTGTTACTTCTTGCTGGCGGCGTAGCGCGCCTTGGTTTCGGCGTTCATGGGATAGAGGCCCGGCAACACCGCGCCGTTGTTCACCTCGTTGACGATCCAGGCTTCCATCCGCTCCTGCTCGACGCCCTCATTGAGCACGTGATCGAGCATCGCCTGCGGGATCAGCACGCAGCCGTCCTGGTCGGCGACCACGATGTCGTTCGGGAACACCGCAACACCGCCGCAGCCGATCGGCTCGCCCCAGCCGACGAAGGTGAGGCCTGCAACCGACGGCGGCGCGGCATAGCCGTCGCACCACACCGGAAGATTGGTGCCGAGCACGCCCTCGACGTCACGTACCACGCCGTCCGTGACGAGTGCGGTCACGCCGCGCTTCATCATGCGCGCGCAAAGAATGTCGCCGAAAATGCCGGCATCGGTGATGCCCATGGCATCGACCACGGCAATACAGCCGTCCGGCATCGCCTCGATCGCGGTGCGGGTCGAGATCGGCGACGACCAGGATTCCGGCGTCGCCAGATCCTCGCGCGCCGGCACGAAGCGCAGCGTGAAGGCGGGCCCGACCAGCCGCGGCAGGCCCGGACGCAGCGGACGCGCGCCGCGCATCCACACGTTGCGCAGGCCCTTCTTCAGCAGGACCGTGGTGATGGTGGCAGTGGTGATGCCGGCGAGGGTCTTGCGGGCTTCGGGGGACAGCGACATGGACGAGAACGAGCTCCGGATGGGCGGGAAAGAACGCGCGCATCTTGCGAGCCGCAGCCCTTGCGTCAAGGGCCAAAGAGCCAGCAAGAACGCAGGGCCGCTGGGCTGTTATGCGACGCGATAACAACGCTTTATCGTTTCCCCTTGCATTAATTTATTGGACTTGCGGGCGCATTTACGCGAAGCAGGGAAAAGCGGAACTCAAGGCTGAGCCCGCATTTCCTGAGAAGCCCGATTTCGACAGCCCTTCGACAGCTCATGGCCGCGACGCTTCCCCCGCCCCGCCTTCTGCCCAGTGGCGACAGCGCCGTCACGGTCGAATTCAGCCGCACCATCGATGACGCCGCCAACGAGCGCGTGCTCGCGCTCGACAAGGCGCTCGCGGCAAGCCCCATCGACGGCATCACCGAGACCGTTCCCACCTATCGCTCGCTGCTGGTGCATTACGATCCCGGCAAGATCGGCTTCGACGCGCTCGGCGAAAAGCTGCTTGCGCTCGCCAGCCAGCCGCTGCCGCCGGCCACGAAGGCGCGGCGCTGGCGCATTCCCGTCGCCTATGGCGGCGAACACGGTATCGACCTCGAGGATGTCGCCAAGGCGCTGAACACCACGCCCGACGACATCGTCGCCCGTCACGTCGCCGGCGACTACCGCGTCGCCATGATCGGTTTCACCCCGGGCTGGTCCTATCTCAGCGGCCTCGACAAATCGCTGCACATGTCGCGGCGGCAGAGCCCGCGGCTGTTCACGCCCGCCGGCACGATCTCGATCGGCGGCATCCAGGCCGGCATCCAGTGCCTGGCCGCGCCAAGCGGCTGGCACCTGCTCGGCCGCACGCCTGTCAGAACCTATCAACTCCACCGGAATCCGACCTTTCTCACCGAACCCGGTGATCGCGTGACGTTTTTCGCCATCGACCACAAGACCTTCGAGGAACAGGATCGCGCCGCCGAGGCCGGCGAGATCATTGCCGAGCAGGTGGTCGCATGAGCCGGCTCGTGATCGCCAGCATCGGTCCCGCAAGCTCCGTCCAGGACGGCGGCCGCCACGGCGCGCAGCGCTACGGCCTGACGGTCAGCGGTGCGATGGACCGTCTGTCGCTGGCGGCAGCGAACACGCTGGTCGGCAACGAGCCGTTCGCGGCCGTGGTCGAGATCGGCCCTTTCGGCGCCACGTTCACCGCCAAAGACGGCGCCGTGCGCGTCGCGATATCAGGCGCGCCGCGCAATGCAGACGTCGCCGGTAAGCCGGTGGCCATGGACACGTCAGTGACGCTCAGGGACGGCGAGACGCTGACGCTGGGCTTTGCCCGCGGCGGCGCGTTCACGTATCTGGCGATCGAAGGCGGGATCAAAGGCGAACTGGTGTTCGGCAGCCTTGCGGTGAACGCCCGCGCCGGCCTCGGCAGCCCCTACCCACGCCCGCTGCAGGCCGGCGATGAATTCGCGGTCGATACGGCGAGCGGCACGCCCGAGCTGCGCATCGAGCTGCCGAAGCCTGCAACAGGCCCGATCCGCGTCCTGCTCGGACCGCAGGACGACGAGTTCGACGACACCAACAAGGCGCTGTTCCTCGATAGCGAGTGGAAGATCTCGGCGACCTCCGACCGCATGGGCTACCGGCTCGAGGGGCCGGCGATCAAGCATCTGCATGGCCACAACATCGTCTCCGACGGCACCGTCAACGGCAGCATCCAGGTCCCCGGCAACGGCTCGCCGATCGCGCTGATGATGGATCGCGGCACGTCCGGCGGCTATCCGAAGATCGCAACCGTGATCACGGCCGATGTCGGCCGCCTCGCGCAGACCTCGGCGGGAACCGCGTTCCGCTTCCTCGAGGTCACGATGGCCGAGGCGCAGGAGGAGGCGCGCAAGTTCGCGCAACTCATCCGCAACCTGCCCGATCGCCTGCGCTCTTCCGATACCGTCGAGCTCAACATCGAGGCGCTGAGCGATGCTAATGTCGCGGGCTATGCGGTGAGCGCCATGGATGCCGGGACCTGGCAGGTCACGGCGGAGCCGTAAGCCACAAGACGACCAGAGGCGGAGAGCACCCCATGAAGACGATCGATCTCAATTGCGACCTCGGCGAAGGTTTTGGCGCGTGGGAGATGGGCAACGACGCTGCGATGATCGACTTGGCCAGCTCGGTCAACGTCGCCTGCGGCTTCCATGCCGGCGACCCCGACATCATGCGCCGGACGGTCGAGCTCGCGAAGGCGCGCGGCGTCTCGATCGGCGCCCATCCCGGCTATCGCGACCTGCACGGTTTCGGCCGGCATCCGATCGCGGGCCTGAAGGCCTCCGAGATCGAGAACCTTGTCGCCTACCAGATCGGCGCCCTGCAGGCGATCGCGACCGCGGCCGGCCACAAGGTTACGCATGTGAAGGCGCACGGCGCGCTCTCCAACGTCGCCTGCGAGGACGACATGACGGCCAAGGCGATCGCCGCCGGCATCAGGGCGGTCGATCCGAGCCTGATCTTCGTCGTGCTCGCCAACTCAAAACTGGTGAAGGCCGGCGAAGACGCCAATCTGCCGATGGTGCACGAGGTGTTCGCCGACCGCGCCTATGAGGACGACGGCAACCTCGTCTCGCGCAAGAAGCCCGGCGCGGTGCTGCACGATGCCAAGGCGATTGCCGATCGCGTGGTGCGCATGGTGCAGGACGGCGCGGTGGTCTCGGTGACAGGCAAGGTGATCAAGATGCGCACGGACACGGTGTGCATCCACGGTGACACGCACGGCGCCGTCGAGATCGCGCGCACGCTACGTCAGGCGTTGAAGGATGCGGGGATCGAGGTCGCGCCGTTCAAGCGCGGGGCGTGATCAGAACGGGTGCACCGAGAGCGTGCCGAACACGATGGCCGCGATGACCGCGAAGGCGCTGTAGAGCCCAACGTGATGCATGCTCGCCCCGGTCCGACGCGAGAGCGAGCGCGCGTAGAAGTGCAGCCTGGCTTCCGCCGATAGTTCGCGCATGGTCGATCTCCAACGCCCCATTTGTGTGAGTATGAAGGATCAACCCTGGCGGGAGGCAAGATGGCGGCGAAAATAGCGATGGAGGTTCTCTGAAGGCGCCCCGTCGCAGGTGCAAATTCTCTTCACCCGAGGGTTCCGAGAATTTTATTCGTTAAGATCCGAGCCAGCTGGAACCGGCCCGGATGACGGTGGAATGACAGTCGGGCGAAGGCATTCAGACCCCCTCCAAACAAAATTGTCGAAAACAACCCCATGCACAGTAGAAACGGCCCAGCGGCGCGACGCCCGGCGGTTGCGCCGCCGGGACGATTTGCGCTGATCCGAACGCGCCTTAGTAGACGTCAGCCTGGAAGCGGCCCGTCTTCTTGAGCTCGGCGACAAAACTGACGGCCTCATCCGTCGAACGTGCCCCGAACTGCGCGACGATGTCGACCAGTGCGCGCTCGACGTCCTTGGCCATGCGCTTGGCATCGCCGCAGATGTAGAGATGCGCGCCTTCCGCGAGCCAGGTCCACACCTCGCGGCCAACCTCGCGCATGCGGTCCTGCACGTAGAACTTCTTCTCGCCGTCGCGCGACCAGGCCAGCGACATGCGCGTCAGCAGCCCCGAGGTCTTCATCGCATTGAGCTCTTCCTGGTAGAAGAAATCGCAATCGCTGCGCTGATGGCCGAAGAACAGCCAGTTCTTGCCGGGCGCGCCGGTCGCCTTGCGATCGAGCAGGAAGGCGCGGAACGGCGCGATGCCGGTGCCGGGGCCGATCATGATGACAGGCGTCTTCGGATCCTGCGGCAAGCCGAAAGCATGTGCCTTCTGCACATAGACCTTGAGCTTCTCGCCCTCGGCGATGCGTTCGCCGAGGAAGGTCGAGGCCACGCCGATCCGCTTGCGCTTGCCGATGACGTAACGCACGGAGTCCACCGTCAGCGACAGTTTTCCCGGCGTCGCATTGTGCGAGGAGGAGATCGAATAGAGCCGTGGCTGGAGCGGCTCCAGCGCCTCGACGAAGGCCTCCGGATGCGGCCGCGTGCCCGAAAACTTCTGGAGCGCCGCCATGACGTCGAGCGTGGCGGCGTCGCCATCGGGATCCTCGCCCTGCGCCAGCGCCCGCGCCTTCTCGCGCTGCGCCCCGCCGGTGATGAAGGAGATCAGCTCGAACAGCGTGTCGGGCGCCGGCGACAGCGAGACGTCGTCGATCAGCACCTCGCGCAGCGTCTTGCCGTTGACCTTGGTGGTGTGGGAGGCGCCGAGCAGCGCGATGATCTGATCGACGAGGCCGACCTCGTTGCGTGCGAACACGCCGAAGCTGTCGCCGACGACATAGTCGAGCTTGCTCTCGGCGAGATCGAACTCGACGTGATAGGTCTCTTTCTCCGACTTCCCCTTGTTGAGCAGGCGCCGCGACAGGAACGTCGCCGCGACCGGATTGTCGCGCGAGCGGCCGGGCTCGGCGATCGTCACCGTCACGGCCGGCGCCGCCACCGCATCCACCTTGTCAGCCGCCTTGGCCGCCGGCGCCTTGTCCAGCTCCTCGTACAGCGACTTCAGCATCCGCGCGGTTTCCTTGCCGCCGGGGACGCAGAGATTGAGCCGTGCTTCGCTGCGGGTGGCGATCGCCTCCGAATAGTCGTGGCAATTGTAGCCGCACTGGCCGCAATCCTGCTGCGCCATCGCCGCCATCATCTTGCGGCGCACGGGACGGCCTTCGGCGAGCTTCATCCGGTCCGCGATCGGCATGGTCTGGTCGTGCCATGGCGCTTCACCGTCGTCGCCGTCGCCGGCTTGCATGACGGCTGCGCCCTGCTCCGCCGACAGCGGCGTGGCCACATCAGGCGACAACAGCCCGGCAAAGAAGCCGTTGAGCCAGGAGCGCTGCGCATCGGAGAACGGGGCGCTGGCGGGAATGATGTCGAGTTTTGGCGGAGGCGTGATCTGGTTCATGCGGACACCTGTGCATCGGCAAGCTTGCGCAGCGTTTCGCCGTCATGGCGGCGCGCAAAGGACAGGAAGGTCTCGTCGGGCGACGAGCGGTGGGCGATATATGCCTTGAGCAGTCCCTCGACCGTCTTCGGCGCGTCCTCAGCCTTGAGGTCGTGATAAACCTCCTGCCCGACATCCGCATCGGGACCGAACCCGCCGCCGGTGAAGAGGTGATAGCCCTCCACCGTGTCTTCGTCGTTGATCGGCACGCGCGCTCCGATCAGGCCGATGTCGCTGATGTAATGCTGCGCGCAGGAATGATGGCAGCCGGTGACGTGGATGTTGACCGGCTTGTCCATGGCGACGCGCGGCTCGCACCAGTCGCCGATCTCGGCGGCATTGCGCTTGGTATTGGAAGCCGCGAAACGGCAGCCGGCACTGCCGGTGCAGGCGATCAGGCCGGCGCGGATGTGCGAGGCCTCGACCGCGAGCCCGATCTGCTTGATCGCTGCAACAGCGAGCTCGACATTCTCGTCGCGCACGCCCGATATCAGCAGGTTCTGCCAGACGGTCAGGCGGATCTCACCGTCGCCAAGGTCGCGCGAGACCTTGGCCAAACCCCGCATCTGATCGCAGCTGATCTTGCCGAGCGTCAACGAGACGCCGATCCAGTTCAAGCCGTCCTGCTTCTGCTTGTGCACGCCGATATGCGCCATGCGGTCCGCGGCTGGCCGCGGCGCAAACGCCTCTTCCGGCACGCGCGTGAACGGTGTCTTCAGCCGCTCCTCGACGAGTTTAAGGAAACCGTCGTGGCCCATGGCATCGAGCACGTATTTCAAACGCGCCTTGTTGCGGTTGGTGCGGTCACCGTGATCGATGAACACGCGCACGATGGCGTCGGCGACGGCGGTGGCCTGCTCCGGCTTGACGATGATGTTGGAGTATTTTGCAAAGTCCTTGTGGCCGGTGATGCCGCCGAGGCCGAGGCGGAACCAGACACCGGGCTCGACGCCAAATCCATCCTTCACCTCGAACGCGGTGAAGGCGATGTCGTTGGTTTCCTCCAGGACCGCGATCCTGCCGGCGCCGTCGAAGGCGACGTTGAACTTGCGCGGCAGGCCGTAGAGCGAGCGGTCGTTGAGGATGTGGTAGTGCCACTCGCGAGCATAGGGGCGCGTGTCGATCAGTTCCTGCGGGTCGATTCCGGCCGTCGGCGTCCCCGTCACGTTGCGGATGTTGTCGGCGCCAGAGCCGCGCGAGCACAGGCCGAGGTCCTGGATGCCCTCGATCAGCCTGATCGCGTTCTTCGGCGGGATCTCGCGGAGCTGGAGATTGGCGCGCGTCGTGACGTGACTATAGGGACCGCACAGCTCGTCGGCGAGATCGGCAAGGCCGGACAGCTGCCAGTGCTTCATGATCCCGTTCGGGATGCGCAGCCGGCACATGTAGGAGTCCTGCGTCGGCGCGACGTAGAAGATGCCGTAATAGCGCCAGCGGAAATTGTCCGCAGGGCTCGGCGGCGTGTTGTCGAGCGCCTGCCGCCGCAGTCGCGGATAGGCATCGAAGGGATGCTCGTCGCGCTTGAACTTCTCCTGGTCGGCGAGCTTCTTGCCGGCTGCGATGACCTTGTCCTGCGCCTTGATGTGGACGGCGTCGGGGCCCGTGGGCTCGGCATTGGCCTTGCCGGCGCTGCCGCCGAGACCGCGACCGACCCGGCTGATCTGCAAACCGGTCGTGAAGCCTTCGAGATAGCGTTTCTGCTCGTCGGAGAAGTCGACTGAGAGCGTATCGATTTTCATGGTCGGTAACGAAGCTCCTGCGGCCACCGGGTGGCATCGACGGAAAATTGCGCGACCCGCGAGGAACTCGGCTGGCTCAAGAAGCCGGCTGCGCACCCAACGGTCCGGTCAGCTTCGTTGCTGCGGGACTCGGCTCAGCAGGCGTCTGTGACAAGCTGGCCGCACTGCAACATACAAATTGCGTGCCAGCTTCGATGAAATGAAAATTTCTTTGATTTCAGATGGATACAGACGAGCCCGGAAAATCGCGGTCCGGAACTCTCATGAAATTCGAGCGGGCGGCCCAAAATTTAGCCGATGATCTCTTTCGCACAAAAACAGTGCAGGGTCGAATCAGGCCTTCCAGCGTCCGACCTCGAAGGCCTCAAGGTGCCCCCGGATGTTGCTGGGATCGAAGGCCGGGCCCGCAAATGCCCCGAACGCCGCGGGGGCTTCAGCAGGCGATTGCTGACCGAGGGCTGCGTCGTAGAGGTCGGGCCTGAACACGGCCATCGCCGTCTTGACGCCGTCCGGCGTCAGTGCGGTCTGCCCCCAGCGCACCATCTGCGCATAGAGCCAGGCCGCCTGGACAGGGTCTGGGCGCCCTGCCCCTTCGCGTCCGACCAGGAGATAGCGACCGCTCTCGCGGAGGGTGCCGTCGGGAGAAATCTTCAGGCGCCCGGTGAGGGTTCGCTGAATGACTTCGGCATCGACGCCGATCCGTTCCGGCTGCGCCAGGATCCGCGCCGCCTCAGGCAGGTTCGCGGGGTTCTCGATGAACTCGGCGCCCTTCACGGCCGCGCGCACCAGCGCTGCCACCACATCCGGATGCTTGTCGGCCCAGACCTGACGAACCGCCAGCACCTTCTCTGCCGCGCGCACGAGAATGTCGGAGACGAAATGCAGGATGTGGCCGATGCCGAGATCGACCGCGACCGAGTTCCAGGGCGCGCCGACGCAGAACGCATCGACATGGCCATTGGCGAGGCTATCGACCATGTAGGGCGGCGGCAGCACCACGAGGCGCACATCCTCGTCCGGATCGACGCCGGCCGCCGCCATCCAGAACCGCAGCTGGTAATTGTGGGTCGAGAACGGGAAAGTCATGCCGAAGGTCAGCGGATCGGCACCTAGCTTGCGCCGCTTCGCGACGACCTTCGCCAGCGCTTTCGCCGTGACCAGCGGATCAAAGCGGTCGCCGTCGATCTCCTCCATCAGCGCGGCATGGAGCGCCGGCGAGACCGTGATCGCGTTACCGTTGATGCCGAGGTTGAAGGGCGCCGCGATCGGCACCTTGACGTGGCCAAGCCCAAGCGAGGACGCGATCGCCACCGGCGCCAGCAGATGCGCGGCGTCGAACAGGCCGATATTGAGCTTGTCGCGCACGTTGGACCAGGAGACCTCGCGCACCAGCTCGACCTCGAGCCCTTCGGCGGCGGCAAAGCCCTTGTCGACGGCCACGATCAGGGCGGCGGCATCGACCAGCGGGATGAACCCGATGCGGAGGGGACCGGTCATTTCAGCATCTCCGACGCGGTGATGATCGACTGCGCGATCTCGCCGATTTTCTTCTTCTCGCGCATCGCCGTGGAGCGCAGCAGCACGTAGGCCTCGTCCTCGGTGAGGCCCTTGACCTTCATCAAAATTCCCTTGGCCTTCTCGATGATCTTGCGGTCCTCGAGCTGCGACTTGGTGCGCTCCAGCTCCTCCTGGAGTTTTGCGAAGGCGTTGAAGCGGGACACGCAGAGGTCGAGGATCGGCTTGATGCGCTCCTTCTTCAACCCGTCGACGATGTAGGCGGATACGCCCGCCTCCACGGACGCCTGGATTGAGGCTGAATCGCTCTGGTCCACGAACATCGCGATCGGCCGCTTCACGGCGCGGCTAACCTGGAACATCGCCTCAAGCACGTCGCGGCTGGGGTTTTCCAGATCGATCAGGATGATGTCGGGATCCACCGCATAAATACGGGCGAGCAGGCTCTGCATCTCGCGGATATGGACGACCTGCGTGAATCCGGCCTCCCGCAACCCTTCCTCGAGGATCGCAGCCCGGATCGGGCTTTCGTCGACAATCACGATTTTAGGCGACTGTTCGGCGCTCATAGCTCACTCACCACCCGGCGATTCATCCATAGCATGCCGGGGGGCGATGCAAAGGGTTGTAATTATGGGCAATTGGGACTAGCTCACGCCTGTCAATCAGGCAGATGAGATCTGGATCAGACAGCTGCGCCCAAGCTCAGCTTCGACCAGCCAGGGTGTTTCTGGACGCCTGCAGCGAGACGCGCTTTCCTCGGGAGCGAACGCTCCTTTTTGCCGTGACCGGCTCCGTCGGGCGCGTGATCGGAAACGTCTCGCGCATATGCGCGGCGAGCATTACACAATAATCAGTCGCGAAACGCGGCAACGAGCGCCGCTTATCCCATGAGATGGTCAGGGGCTCCTGCAAGGGGCGTCGTCTATGCGTGAGACCGACAATCCTCAATCGGTAACGCCAGCACTGGAGTTGGGAAGGAACGATCGCCACGCCATGGCCAGCCTCGGCGAGTGCCAACAAAGTATGCGGATTACGACTCTCGAACGCGATCGTGGGTTTGAGCCCCGCCATACGGCTTGCCGCATCGAAAGCGCGACGAAATCCGAACCCGCCGTCCAGCAGCAGCAACGGAAACTGAGCGAGATCGGCTATCTCGATGGTACGGTTCGGACCGAGGGCCACCGAGGGGTGGCATCCAGCCAGCAACTGCACAGATCCAAGCGGAAGACTGCCGAAGTGCTGCTCGTCCAACCTGACCGCGTGCAGCAGGTTTTGGCCGAGATGGATTTCGCCACGTTCGAGCATCATCAGTATTTCGCTGCCCGTACCCTCCCTGATCCTTATCTCGACCTTGGGATATCGCTTCGCGTACAGGTGAAGAAATTGCGATAGCACGCTCTCGATGTGCTGCGGCGACCCGGCGATCTTGAGAACTCCCGTGTCGCCTTGACGGAGCAGCTGAGCCTGCTCTTGCAGCGAGCTGACGCTGTTGAGCAGCAGCCGGCAACCTGCAATCAGCTGCTCGCCCTCACCGGTCAACAGAAGACGGCGCCCGACCCGGTCGAACAGCCGCAAGCCGAGCTCCTGCTCGAGACCGATGATTTGCCTGGACAAGGCCGGCTGGGCAACCCGCAGCCGCAGAGCAGCCTTCGAGACGGTGCCGAGCTCGGCCACGGTCAGAAATGTCAGGGCCTGTCGAAGGTTCATGCCCGCTTATACCACCGGAGCATAATCCTTGAGAGAATATATGTATTGGACGCACCTTGAACTCCCGTGGAGAGTCCGGCGCGGCTACCGCTTGCGGCAGTGGCAAAGCATGAAAGGAGGTCCACATGAATTCTCGATGCAGGATCAGTCTCGTCATGTTGACGTGTACCGCATTAGGCGCCTTTGGCAGCCGTGCGCTCCATGGTGAAACGACTCCGCCCGCTTACCTGATCGGCCAAATCGACATCTCCGATCCCGACGGCTACGCCAGGGAATATCTCCCCAAGGCGCGGGAGATCATCAAGGCCCATGGCGGGAAACTGGTTGCTGCCGCGGGCGCGGCGGCGACCGGTGCACAGGTCATTGCCGTTGATGGAAATCCACCCAAACGCGTGGTGATCTACATGTATCCGAGCATGGAGGCGCTTCAGGACTGGCGAAACGATCCGGCCTACGTGCAAGTTCGAGCCGTGGGCGAGAAATACGCCACGTACCATACCTTTGCCGTCGAGGGCGCCGCCAACTAGCCCGATCGTCAACAGCAGGCGACGTCCAGGCACACAGCCTGACGCGGCTGCCGCCAGCCATGTCTCATTTTACCGCCGCCGGAACAGCCGAAGCGGTTGAATTTTGTCTTCGGATCAATTAGTTGGAACGCAATTCCGAACAATTCAGCTACAGGTTCCAGGCGATACATGGAAAAAGCGCCGCGTATTTCTTTTACCAGCCTCGGGTGTCCCAAGGCATTGGTGGATTCCGAGCGCATCATCACGCGCCTGCGCGCCGAGGGCTATGAGCTCGCCCGCAGGCATGACGGGGCCGACATCGTCATCGTCAATACGTGCGGCTTCCTCGACAGTGCCAAGCAGGAATCGCTCTCTGCGATCGGCGAGGCCATGGCCGAGAACGGCAAGGTGATCGTGACCGGTTGCATGGGCGCGGAACCCGAGCAGATCGAGCAAGCCTATCCCGGCGTGCTCTCCATCACCGGCCCGCAGCAATATGAGAGCGTGCTGGACGCCGTGCACCGCGCGCTGCCGCCCGCCCACAATCCGCATCTCGATCTGGTGCCGCCGCAGGGCATCAAGCTGACGCCGCGCCACTACGCGTACTTGAAGATCTCCGAGGGCTGCAACAACCGCTGCACCTTCTGCATCATCCCGAAGCTGCGCGGCGATCTCGTCTCGCGTCCGGCCAATGACGTGCTGCGCGAGGCCGAGCGCCTCGTCGGCGCCGGCGTCAAGGAGCTGCTGGTGATCTCGCAGGACACCTCGGCCTACGGCGTCGATCTCAAATACGCCGAGAGCCCGTGGAAGGATCGCCAGGTCCGCGCCAAATTCCTCGACCTCGCGCGCGAGCTCGGCGAACTCGGCGCCTGGGTCCGGCTGCAATATGTCTACCCCTACCCGCATGTCGACGAGGTCATCGCGCTGATGAACGAGGGCAAGGTGCTGCCCTATCTCGACATCCCGTTCCAGCATGCAAGCCCCGAGGTGCTGAAGGCGATGAAGCGCCCGGCGGCGCAGGACAAGACGCTGGCGCGGATCAAGCGCTGGCGCGAGGAATGTCCCGATCTCGCTTTGCGCTCGACCTTCATCGTCGGCTTCCCCGGCGAGACCGATGCCGACTTCGCCTATCTGCTCGACTGGCTCGATGAAGCTGAGATCGATCGCCTCGGCTGCTTCAAATACGAACCGGTTGCCGGTGCGACATCGAATGCGATCGAGAACCCCGTGCCCGAAGAGATCAAGCAGGAGCGCTACAACGCGCTGATGGCCCGCCAGCAGAAGATTTCCGCGCGCCGGCTGAAGCGCAAGGTCGGCACGCGCCAGCAGATCATCATCGACGAGGTCGGCCCGACGGTTTCAAAAGGCCGCTCCAAGGCCGACGCGCCCGAGATCGACGGCGCGGTTTACCTGTCGAGCCGCCGCCCGTTGCGCGTCGGCGAGATCGTCACCGCGAAGATCGAGCGCGCGGACCAATACGACCTGCACGGCAGCGTCGCGGGATTCTGACGGCGCCAACGATCGCGTCACCTCTCTTGCGGGTCGCTGCAACCGGATATGAAGAAGGTCGTCATGCCCGGGCTTGTCCCGGGCATCCACGTTCTTCGTGCCACTGGGCAATGCGTGGATGGCCGGGACAAGCCCGGCCATGACGCTGTGGAAGCCTCAGTGCCTCAAGCTTGCAGGGAGCAGACCGTCGCTCGGCCATTTCGGCACCCAGCGCTCCGGGCGCCGGGCCCGCGCGAGATCGGCCTGCGCTTCGGTCAGTTTTGCGGGCTCGCCGTCGATGATCGGGCGCACATCCTATTCGAAATTCGTCATGACGCTTCTCCCGACGCCTGCCGTCCGTCATGCGCGGAAAACACCTCCTTGGCTGCGAACAGCCCGTTCACCGCTGCCGGGAAGCCCGCATAGACGGCCATCTGCATGATGATCTCCACGATCTCGTCGCGAGACAGCCCGACGTTCAGACCCGCCTCGATATGCACCTTGAGCTGGGGCGCGGCATTTCCGAGCGCCGTCAGCGCGGCGATCGTCGCGATCTCTCGATCGCGCAGGCCGAGGTCCGGGCGGCTGTAAATGTCGCCGAAGGGAAACTCGATCACGTATCGTGCGAAATCCGGAGCGATGTCGGCGAGTGAGGCGACGACCTTTTCGCCGGCTCTGCCGTCAATGCGTGACAGGGCCCGCTGGCCGCGATCGAAGCGGCTTTCGGCTTGTGTTTGGGCGTGCGTCATTTTCCTTCGTCCTCTGTTCGTCGCCGGCATAGCCGGCGATCTTGGTATCAAGGACGAGCAGGCATTCCTGGAGTTCGGCAATCTGCGTGCGAACCTGTTCCCGGTGGATTTCCAGCATCTGCCGCCGGGCTGGCCCGGTGGCTTCGCCTTCATCACGAAGCGCCGCATAACGCAACATGTCCCGGATCGGCATTCCCGTGGTCTTGAGCCGATCGAGGAATGCGATCCATGTGAGAATCGATGCGTCGAAGTCACGCTGGCCGGAACGATCCCGGTCTGCGTATGGCAGCAACCCGATGCGCTCATAATAACGCAACGTGTGAGCCGACAAGCCGGTCCGTTTTGCGAGGTCGCCGATCTTCATGTGTGCCCGTTCTCGTACTGACGCACGTACAGATACCCCTTCGAGCGCACTCTAAGTCAAGGGGGATCGCAAGGGGAATCGAAGGCGCCGTT
Organism: Bradyrhizobium sp. Mp27; assembly: GCF_029953005.1. Taxonomy (NCBI): domain Bacteria; kingdom Pseudomonadati; phylum Pseudomonadota; class Alphaproteobacteria; order Hyphomicrobiales; family Nitrobacteraceae; genus Bradyrhizobium; species Bradyrhizobium sp. Mp27. The sequence goes on from NZ_JASAUS010000018.1 coordinate 75,539, forward strand.
CCCGCGCGGTCAAGATGGCACGACAGCAGAAGATTTCGGCGCGCCGGCTGGGCGGCAGCATCGCGGGATTCCGAGCTTCAGGATGCCACCAGCCATTTCGGCACCCAGCGCTCCGGCCTTGGTGCGCGCGCGAGGTCGGCCTTTGCTTCGGAGAGCTGCGCCGGCTCCCCGTCGATGATCGGGCGCACATCGTATTCGAAGTTCGGCATGACGCGGCCGTCGGCATAGAGGCCGAATTTCATCGCGTACCACAGCCCGAGCTCGGGCTGTGCCTTGCGCATCCCCTCGCGCAGATCGCGCAGCAGGGATTCGATCGAGGCGGCCTCCTCGAACGGCTGCGGGCCGAGGGTCAGGACGCGGGCCTCGTACTGCTTGCCGACGATCGCGACCTCGAAGCGCGTCTTGTCCCAGGGCTTCTTGCCCTTGGGCAGATGCGCGGCGAGCCGCCAGCCGAGCTCGGCCATCAAGCGATGATTGGCCCAATAGTCTTCGCGATCCCGGCTCCATTTTTCCACGAAGCCGCGAAAGTCGGGAAGCTCCGCGGCGCCGTCGTCACACGCCGCCTTGTCGCCGATCGGCTGTCCCGCAAGCCATTTCGCGAGCTCGTCGGTCTGGCACTCGACCTCGTCATGCGGCTTGAGATCGCTCCAGGCCTTGTCGAATTGCTGCGACGTCAGCTTCGCCAGCAAACCGTCGAGGCTCGGCGCGAGCAGCTCGTAGTCGCCCTCGGAGCCCAGCCCCACGATCGGCGGATTGTCGCGATCAAGACCTGCGCCATACCAGCCGCCGACGGCCGAGCCATCCGGCAGCCGCATGAACAGTGAAAACCTGTCGCGCAAGGGACTGCCATCGAAGATCGGCGCCTGATCGGAGAACTGGCCTTGCAGGGAGAAACGGCCGACGCTGCCCCACGGGCGCCCGTTCAGCCAATCGGCAAAGTCGACCAGCAGGGATGGCGCCTCGATGCCCGGCGGAAACGCGCCGCGAATGCTGTCGAGGTCGATCGGGTAAGGCGTATCGGACAAGGTCTTCAAACTATCTGGTTGGTCCCGCCTTCTTGGTCTGATCCGTGATGCATTCGGTTCGAACCAAGTCGCGTCCTTCGATCACAAACGCGCTAGAGGCGCAATGGTTTCGATGTGGAAAACAATGAAACACGCTGAAACATCAAGGATTCTCTTCAAGCTGTCTGCGATCGGCATCGAAATGGCCGTCTTCGCCCTGTCCGCCCCCGCCACTGCGCGATCGCCGTCGGCCGCGCAGGCACGCCAATGGTGCTATGACGATGACGACGGGGACCGCGAGGACCAGCGCATCGCCGGGTGCTCGGCCATGCTCAAGGCCGATCCCTCGAATGTGCGGGCGCTGGCCAATCGCGGCGAGATGTTTCGGCGAAAAGGCGACACCGAGCGTGCCCTGGCGGACTTCAACCGCGCCATCGATCTCGATCCGAAAGACGCCGACCTCTGGTACAATCGCGGCATCGCCCATGACGATCTCGGCGACACCGACCACGCCATTGCCGACTACACGCGCGCCATTCGGCTGAATGCCCGCGACGCGCTCTACTACAACAACCGCGGCAATTCCCACATCCACAAGAACGACTACAAGCGTGCGATGGCCGACCACGATCAGGCCATCAAGCTCGACCCTAATTTGCGCTGGTATATTTCAATCGCGGCACTGCCTATCGCAACCATGGCGACGACGCTCGCGCGCTGTCGGATTTCGATCAGTCAATCAAGCTCGACCCGAATTACGGCGCGGCCTACGGCAACCGCGCACGCGTCTTCCGCGACCGCGGCGACCGCGCGCGTGCGCTGGCCGACTTCGCAAAATCGCTTCAGCTCAGTCCGAACAACGATCGCGATTTCTTTGCGCGCGCGAACATGTATTTCGACACCCACGACTATGCGCAGGCGCTGGAGGATTACGATCGCTCGATCAAGGCCAATGCGAGCTATCCGGGCGTGTTCAATTCGCGCTGCATGACGCGTGCGATCCTTGGCCGCCTGCAGGAGGCGCTGGCCGATTGCGAGCAGTCGCTGCGGATGGCTCCCAACGACCCCTATACGCTGTACAGCCGCGCCCTCACGTATCTGAAGCTCGGCAATCTCGACGCGGCGATTGCGGATTACGACGCGGCGCTGAGCGCAAAGCCCGAGCTCGACGGCTCCCTCTACGGCCGCGGACTGGCGAAGCGAAAGAAGGGCGACAGCGAAGGCGCCGAGCAAGACCTCGCGGCCGCCAAGGCTATCAACGCCGGCATCGCGGACAGTTTTGCGCGCTACGGCGTTCAGTGACGTGCTCCGGTCTCGCCGATGCACGCCGGACAGGTGTTCTTCAAAACGCCCGCTTGACAAGCCCTGCCCTTCGGCTGTAGGGACCCGCCCCATGATCAACGCTCGGACCCATCAGCGCACCGAAATGCTCCGCCGTCGCTTCCGCGACGACGAGAGGGTGCGCCATGTCCGACGACGCCGCTGAACCACTGAATTCAGCCGAGTTTTCGCAAAGGCCGCACCCGCAAGGTGCGGCCTTTCTGCTTTTTGCGCCCCTTTTCCACCCCGTCCCCACAGGAGTTCGACATGACCACGCATCCGTATGACGCGCTGATGGACATCACCGCACGGCCCAAGGCCGTGTTCGTCCGCGGCGCAGGCTCCTACCTCTGGGACGACAGCCGCAAGCGCTATCTCGATTTCGTGCAGGGCTGGGCCGTCAACTGCCTCGGTCACTCCCCGCCCGCAATCGCCGATGCGCTTTCAGCGCAGGCCAAGCGGCTGCTGACGCCGAGCCCGGCGTTCTACAACGAAACGAGCCTGAAGCTTGCCGAGCGGCTTGTCGCAAACAGCGCGTTCGACCAGGTGTTCTTTGCCAACTCGGGCGCGGAAGCCAATGAGGGCGCGATCAAGCTCGCGCGCAAATACGGCAGCCTGCACAGGAACGGCGCGTTCGAGATCATCAGCTTCGCAGGCGGCTTCCACGGCCGGACGCTGGCGACGATGTCCGCCTCGGGCAAGAAGGCGTTCGAGCCGCTGTTCGAGCCGAAGGTTGCCGGCTTCAAGAAGGCGAAGCTGAACGACATCGCCTCGGTCGAGAAGCTGATCAACGACAACACCGTCGCGGTGATGCTGGAGCCGATTCAGGGTGAATCCGGCGTGTGGCCCGCGACCGATCAGTTCCTGAAGGAGCTGCGCGCGCTCACCGACGCGCACGGCCTGCTGCTCATTTTTGACGAGATCCAGACCGGCATGGGCCGGACCGGAAAACTCTTCCACCACGAGCACACCGGCATAGCGCCCGACATCATGACGCTCGGCAAAGGCATCGGCGGCGGCGTGCCGCTCGCGGCCCTGCTGGCAACCGAACGCGCGTCCTGCTTCGAGCACGGCGATCAGGGCGGAACCTTCAACGGCAACCCGATCATGTGCGCGGCGGGGCTCGCGGTACTGGAGGAGATCAGCAAGCCGGACTTCCTGAAGACGGTCACCGAGACCGGCCTACTGCTCGAAAGCGAGTTGCAGAAGGTCTCGGCCCGGCACGGCCTCGGCGGCGTGCGGGGACGTGGCCTGCTGCTCGCGCTCGACCTCAAGCTGCCGATCGCGCCAGGCATCGTGGCGCAGGCGTTCGAGGCCGGCGTGCTCCTGAACGCACCGCAGCTCGACACGCTGCGCTTCATGCCGGCGCTGAACGTCATGAAGGGAGAGATCGCCGAGATGATCGATTGTCTCGACGGGATTTTGACCAGGGCCGGCGCGGCAAGACGCGTGGCGTAAACGCCCTCGCCGTCATGGCCGGGCTTGTCCCGGCCATCCACGCCTTGAGGCGCGGCACAAAGAACGTGGATGCCCGGGACAAGCCCGGGCATGACGACTTTGACGGAGCAACTTGCTACGGCTTCAGGATCGACGCGCCGGTGGTCTTGCGGCTTTCGAGATCGATATGCGCCTTGGCGGCGTCCTTGAGCGCGTAGGCGTGGTTGATCGGCACGTGCAGCTTGCCGTTGATGACGGCGGCGAACAGCGTGTCGGCGCCTTCCAGCAGCTCCTTGCGCGTGCCGACGTAGTCGTTCAGCTTCGGCCGCGTCGCAAACAGCGAGCCGTGATTGTTGAGCTCGGCGATCGAGAACGGCGGCACGGGCCCCGAGGCATTGCCGAACGAGACAAACATGCCGCGCGGCTTCAGGCAGGACAGCGAGCCCGGGAAGGTCGCCTTGCCGACGCCGTCATAGACCACGTCGCAGCCCTCGTTGCGGCTGATCTGCTTCACGCGCGCGACGAAATCCTCCTCATTGTAGAGGATGACGTGGTCGCAGCCATTGGCCTCCGCAAGCTCCGCCTTCTCGCGCGAGCCGACCGTGCCGATGACATGGGCCCCGAGCGCCCTCGCCCATTGGCAGGCGAGCAAGCCGATGCCGCCGGCCGCGGCATGGATCAGCACGCGATGATGCGGCTCGACCTTGAAGGTCTTGTGCAGGAGATACCAGACCGTCAGCCCCTTCAGCATCAGCACGGCGCCCTGCTCGTGCGTGATGTGGTCGGGCAGCTTGACCAGCTTCTCCCAGGGGATGTTGCGCTCGCCGGTATAGGCACCGAGATTGTGGTAGTAGGCCACGCGGTCGCCGGGATGAAAATGCGTCACGCCGGGCCCGACGGCGATGACCTCGCCCGACGCCTCGTTGCCGGCGATGAAGGGCAGCCCCGGCGCCTTGTAGAGGCCGGTGCGATAATAGACGTCGATGAAGTTCAGCCCGACCGCATGCTGGCGGATGCGCACCTCGCCGGAAGCCGGCGCCGGGACATCGACGCTCTCATAGACCAGGGCTTCGGGGCCTCCGACCTTGTGCACACGGACGGCTTTGGTCATCACCTGACCTCCTCTTCTCGCGGCTCAACGAAAGACATCGCGCCGTCCTTGTCAACTCGGCGCCGGCTGGAACGGCTAAACGGACGGCTTGCGGACTTTCCTGCGGTTGCGCTTCGCCAGCACGTTGAAGAATTCCACCGCTGCCGAGAACGCTATTGCGAAATAGATGTAGCCGCGCGGAATGTGGAATTGGAATCCGTCCGCGACCAGGGCGACGCCGATCAGCACCAGGAACGCCAGCGCCAGCATCTTGGTGGTCGGATGCTCGGCGACGAACCGCGACACCGGCCCCGACGAAATGTACATGATCAGGCAGGCGATCACGACCGCCGCGATCATGATCTCGATGTCCTGTGCCATGCCGATCGCGGTGATGATCGAGTCCAGCGAGAACACGATGTCGATGACGATGATCTGGACGATCACCCAGAAGAACGCGCTGCCGCCGGACTCCCGGTCACCCTCACCGTCATCGGCTTCGACCTCGGCGTGGATCTCGTGCGTCGCCTTGGCGATCAGGAACAGGCCGCCGCCGATCAGGATGAGATCGCGCCAGGAGAAGCCGTAACCTGAAAATGAAAACACCGGCGCGGTCAGGCCGATCAGCCAGACCAGCAGGCTGAGCAGGATGATGCGGAAGATCAGTGCCAGCGCGAGCCCGATCTGGCGGGCGCGGTGGGCCTGCTTCTCGGGGATGCGCGAGACGATCACCGACAGGAAGATGACGTTGTCGATGCCGAGCACGATCTCGAGCGCGGTCAAGGTGAGCAGCGCGGCCCAGGCTTCAGGACTAGTGAGGAGGTGCATCATGCGAAGGATCTTGCCAGGCGGATCAATGCGTCGCTGAAGCTGATCCAGAGCGCGATGGCGCAGAGCACGATGGTCACGCCGGTGCCGACGCGAAAATCCATCTCCAGCACATAGATGCCGAGCACGGCCCAGATCGCGATCAGCGACATCGTCAGCCAGCGCAGCCGAACCACCCGCACCGGATGCAGCACGCGGAACGGCACGAAGGTCAGCACGACAAGCGCCGCGACCAGCAGCGTCGATACCAGCGGCGGCCAGTGCAGCAGGAACAGGTAGAACGCCGCCGCATTCCACAGCGCCGGAAAGCCGCGGAAATGATTGTCGTCCGCCTTCATGCGCAGATCGGCGAAATATAGTGCGCTGGTGACGATGATGGCGATGCCGAGCAGCGGCGCGGCCACCGGCAGCAACAGCCCGCTCGCCACGATCGCATAGGCCGGCACGAACACATAGGTGACGAAGTCGACCACGAGATCGAGCACGTCTCCCGACCAGTTCGGCTGCACGTCCTTGACGTTGAGCCGGCGGGCGATCGGCCCGTCGATCGCATCGATGATCAGGGCGACGCCCAGCCACTGAAACATCGCCGCCCAATGCTCGCGCACGGCCTCCAGCATCGCCAGCAGCGCGATGGCCGCGCCGAATGCGGTGAAGATGTGCACCGAGAAGGCCGCGGCGCGGATCGCCGGTCTCGGCTTCAGGGAATCCTCTTGGGTATCCATGGCTTCTGCTATCAGAATGAGACCGGTTTGCACATCCGCCATTGCGGCGCGCGGTCGCACAATTCGCCACAAAATCAAGGAAATATAGCCGGGCTTGAATTTGCCGCGCAGCATGTCAATTGTCGTTCCATGACAGATGCATCGACACTCCATGACGCGGCCGTGATCGGCGGCGGACCGGCGGGACTGGCGGCCGCCATCGCACTGGCGCAGGCCGGCGCGCGGACCGCGCTGGTGGCGCGGCGCGTGCCCTATGCCGACAACCGCACCACCGCCCTGCTCGGCGCCTCCGTCGATCTCCTGGAGAGCCTCGACGTCTGGCCGCGCTGCAAGGGCAAGGCGGCCGCGCTCGAGATCATGCGCCTCGTCGACGACACCGGCCGGCTGTTCCGGGCCCCGGAGGTCCGGTTCTCTTGCCACGAAATCGCGCTCGACGCCTTCGGCTACAATATCGACAACCGCTCGCTGATGCTGGCGATGGAAGAACGCGCGGCCGAGTTGCCCAACCTCGTCCGTTGCGATGACGAGGCCGAAAGCGTCGTCATCGAAGCCGACGACGTGGCGGTCCGCACGGCGTCCGCTCAATTCCTTTCGGCCCGGCTCGTGGTCGGCGCCGACGGCCGGCACTCGCTGTGCCGGGAAGCCGCCGGCATCGCGGTGACGCGGCGCGACCTGACGCAGACCGCGCTGACCTTCAACGTCGGCCACGCGCGCCCGCATCGCAACGTCTCGACCGAGTTCCACACGCCGCATGGCCCCTGCGTGTTCGTGCCCCTGCCCGGCGACCGCTCCAGCATCGTCTGGGTCTCGGCCCCCGCCGAGGCCGAGCGGCTTCGCGGCCTGAGCGACGCGGACCTGTCCGCCGCGATCGAGAAGCAGTCGCATTCCATTTTGGGACGCATGACGGTCGAGCCGGGCCGCAACCTATTCCCGCTGGCGATCGAACGTCCAAAATCCTTCGGGCGCGACCGCATCGCGCTGGTCGGCGAAGCCGCCCATGTGGTCCCGCCGATCGGCGCCCAGGGCCTCAACCTTGGTCTGCGCGATGCCGCTGACATCGCCAGGCTCGCGGGCGAAGCCATCGCCGCGGGCCAGGATCCCGGCGCACCCGACGTGCTCAAGCGCTACGACCGGGCGCGGCGTCCGGACATTCTGAGCCGCACGTTTGCGATCGACATCGCCAACCGCTCCCTGCTCAACGATTTCCTGCCGCTCCAGCCGGTCCGCGCGGTCGGCATGCACCTGCTCGGCGCCATCGGCCCGCTCAGGCGCTTCGCCATGCGCGAGGGCCTGACCCCGACGTGGCGGCGGTAGGCTCGCTTACGGAAACGCCAGCCGGCCGGTCTGGATCGCCCACATCACGCTGGTCAGCGTGACGACGGACGCGAAGGTCCCGAGCAGCACCGCGACGGAGGCGGATTCGATCCAGGCGTCGTTCTGCCGGGCGATCACGAACACGTTCAGCGCCGGCGGCAGCGAGGCCATCAGCACGGCGGTCGCGGCCCAGGGCTGCGCGAACGGTCCGAACGCCAGCATCAGGCCGAACGCGGCGAGCGGGTGGATCAAGAGCTTCACTGCGATCACGCCCGGCACCTCCCACGGCACCCGGTTGAACGGGCGGAGCGCCACGGTCACACCGAGCACGAACAGCGCGGTCGGTGCGGCTGCGTTCTGAAGGAACGTGATGGTGCGATCGAGCGCGACCGGCAGCTCGATATGAAGCGCCGCCACGGCCGCGCCAAAGCAGGCCGACATGATCAGCGGGTTGAGCACGATCTGCTTCAGCACGACGCCGAAGGCATGGACCAGCGAGGGATGGTCGCGGTCGGAGAGCTCGATCAGCAGCGGCACGATCGTGAAAAGGAAAATGCTGTCGCAGCAGAAGATCAGCGCGGTCGGCGCCGAGGCCTTCGGTCCAAGCACGGCGAGCGCCAGCCCCGGCCCCATGTAGCCGATATTGCCATAGCCGCCGGAGAGGCCCGCAAGCGTCGCTTCGCGCAGCGTCAGCCGTCCCAGAACCTTGCCGACGACCAGCGCCAGGGTGAACGCCGCAACCGTCGACAGCGTGGTCGCGACCAGGAACGGCGGGTTGTTCAATTCCGCAAACGGCGTCTTCGACATGATCGCGAACAACAGCGCCGGCAGCGATACGTAGAGCAGGAAGAAGTTCATCCAGGCGAGGCCCGATTCCGGCAGCGACTTGGCCTTGCCACACGCAAATCCGACAAAGATCAAGCCGAAATAAGGTAGCGCCAGATTGAGGATATCGATCATTGATGAAGTGTTTTCTGAAGATTTGGGGGCTATCCACCCCTTAGTCGAAGGTTAATTCCAGGTCAGGGCACTAGCATCGGCCACAATCCTGGTCTATCGACGGGGAATGATTAAAGCGAGGACCGCCAAATTCCAGATCGGACAGGTCGTTCGCCACCGGATCTTCTCGTTCCGGGGGGTGATCTTCGACATCGATCCGGAATTCAACAACACCGAGGAGTGGTGGCTGTCGATTCCCGAAGAGGTGCGGCCTCACAAGGACCAGCCGTTTTATCACCTGCTCGCGGAGAACGCGGAGTCGGAATACGTCGCCTATGTCTCCGAGCAGAACCTGGTGCCGGACGATTCCGGCGAGCCGATCCGTCATTCCCAGGTTGCCGAGATCTTCATCAAGGACAAGACCGGCGGCTATCGCCCGCGCAATCCGTCGCTGAACTGAGCCGACCGCGCTTGAACTGAGTTTTGCCGCCATCAAGCGGCCAGCAAAAAAGGCGCTCGAACCGAGCGCCTTTTTCATGTCCGGGATTTTAGCCCGCTTACTTCTGGCCGGTCGGAGCCGCGCCGGGCGCGCCACCGTTCTGCTCGAGCTTCTTGCGCTGCTCGTCGGCCTTCTTCTGAAGCTCTTCCTGAAGCTTCTTCTGGGTTTCCTCGAACACCTTTGGATCGGTCGGCGGACCGTCATAGGCCTTCTGGAATTCGCCGGCGAGCGGCAGCGGCAGCGTCAAGGGCGCACCGTTCGCATTGATCGCCTGGACAACGAGGTTCTGGCCCTTCTTCATGTTGCCGATGAGCTCGGGCGTGGCCTCGTAGTCGGACATGCAGCCATTCTGGAAGCAGATCACGTAGGGGCTCTGCAACGGCGCATTGTTGTCGACGATGATCCGGGTGCCGTGCACGAGTTGCATGCCGAGCGGCAGCGTCACGCGCAGGATCTTCTTGGGCTCGCCTTCCGGCTCGATGATCACGGCCGCGATGACCGGCTGGCCCGACTCGATACGGCCGTCCTTGCCGGTGAAGCAGACCTGCTTGGCGTTGGCGTCCTGGCCCTTGAGGCAGAACTTGGTCCAGGGGGCGTAGATCAGCTGGATCTGCTGATCGGCCGGCTGGGCCGCGGCGCCCTGCTGCGCCGGAGCGCCCTGCGCGGGAGCCGGCTGGGCGGGAGCCTGGGCAGCCGGTGCCGGAGCCTTGGGGGCAGCCTTCGGAGCAGCTTTCGGGGCCGCCTTGGGTGCGGCGGGGGCACCGGGGGCCGGCGCCGGGGTCTGGGCCTCGGCGGCAAACGGGACGACCAACGCCGTCGCCGTCAACAAGGCGAGAAGTCGCCCGCGCGGCCGGACGGACGCGGCCAAGTAACGGAAATTCATTGCGGAAAACCCTTTCTGAACGGGCCTTAAGATGGAAAGCGAGACCGGTAGAAAAAAGCCAGAACGCCATAGAAAACAGTGAGTTGGCTCTATCATCCGTTTCTCGTTTTTCACCAGTTAGCCTGCGTTTTTCTTCATCCGATTAGCCCGGGCTAACCGACAAACACAAGGTCAAACATGCCCGTATTCATCACGAAGCATCACCTCGTCGCCGGAACCAAGCGCGAGACCTATAGCGATGGCGGCCCGAAGGGTCAAAAGGGTTTCGTCCTGCGTACAACGCCGAACGGCGTGTTCACTTTCTACTACCAACACCTCAACAAGAAGACCGGAAAGCGGGACTGGCATGTGATCGGAACTCACCCCGAGTGGACGCCGGAGCGCGCCCGCGTCGAAGCCACCCGGCTTGCCGGGCTGGTCGCCGACAACCAGAGCATCAAGGTGGAGCGGGCACAGAGGGCGATCAAGGACCGCGCCGAGGGCACCACCCTGCAGCAGCTCGTCGATGAGTATATCGACTACTGCAAGCAGCCGGTGATGCGCCGCTTCGGCATGGCCCCCCGGAAGGAGACGTGGCAGGACATCGCCTACTGCTTCAAGCGCCCCCTCCAATGGTGGGGCGGCTGGGCGGTCGGCGAGATCACCAGCTCAGAACTCAAGAAGCTGTACGACACCTATGTCGCCGAGGGTCACCCGGCCCAAGCGAACAACGTGCGCAAACAGCTGCGCGTCATGTTCAACTGGGCCATGCACGAGGACCGCAAGTACCTCGCCACCAACCCCATCAAGCCGCTGGACGAGGACGACAAGGCTGTCGAGCGTTACGAGACTGAGGACGGCCGCGTGCTGACGGCGGACGAGCTGCGCACGTTCTGGCACGGCCTCGATGACCCGAGCTGCCCCGGTGATCGCCTCCAGCGGCTCGCGCTGAAGCTGTCGCTCGTCACGCTACTGCGCACGGGTGAGTGTCTCCAGATTACCCGCGACGGCATCGCGGACAACACGGTGACGATCCCGCTGAGGGGGCTCAAGAGCCGCCGCTCCAAGAAGGCGCGTGATGTGGTGCAGCCGCTCAACAGTCTCGCCCGCGAGATCATCGACGAGGTGTTCTCCATCGGCAGCGCCGAGCGTCACTTCGCCTTCCCCGGTCGCGGCGGCAAGACACCGCTGACGCAAAAGCGGCTTGGCTTCCTGATGCGCGGTCGCGAGGATCAGTTTGTCGGCATCTGCGAGTATCTCGGACTGACGGATGTCACGCCGCATGATCTGCGGCGTACCGGAGCCTGCATCCTCGAACAGCTTGGCTACGACGAAGCACTGATCGGCAAGGTGATGACGCACAAGGCACCTAGCAAGGAAGCCGCGCCAGTCACGCGCAAGCACTACCTCGTGCCGGTCCAGATCATCGCGCGTCCAGTCGATCCGCGCGTGAAGGCGCTCGACGATCTCGACGCGGCGCTGCGCGAAATACTCAGCCAGTCGTCAATGCCGCGAGGCGCTGGAGTGAAGTTTCAGCTCGTCGCATAGCGGGCTGCGCGTCGTCGCATAGCTCTATGCAGTTTGTGCCAACAAAGGCCGGTGCCACCCGCACCGGCCTTTCTCGATTGCATGGATGGCTGGCGTCCATACATTTGCCTCCTGCAAAAAAAAGGAGCCGGTTGACAGCTCGCGCTGCTTGAACAATTCGCGCGCTTGCGCCCGACACCGTGCAAAGCGCTCGCAACATTGTCACTGGATCGCGCGCGCAGAGCAGCTACCTCCCCGCCGTGCAAGCAAGTGAAACGCCGATCCCGCTAAGACTGTCGAACGCCCGCCGTGCGCTGGCAGAAATGTTCATCGACCTTTGCTTGGCGTTTCACGCCACCACGGTGCCGCTGGATCAGGAGCCGGGCGAGACCGATGCCAACCGCGCGTTGGTCGCAGTTGCAGCGATGCTGGGTCACGCCGAAGGTCGTCCGATGAACGCCAGCGAGATCGCTGTCCGCCTCCGCATGCCGCGCACGTCCGTCATGCGACGGCTCAAAGTGTTGCGGAAGCAAGGCCTGCTGCAGCGGATCAAGGGCAGATACTATCTTGAACCGCATCGCGCGGATCAGGTGCCACACCAAGACAAATTCACACTGATCCTGGCAAAGGGCTTCAAGGAGATCGCGCCGATACTGTCCGAAATGGACACTTGATTTTCGCAATGCAGAAAAGTGTTTCCGCGCATTCGCGATTTTGCGGGAAATTTTCTCCGACCGACCATTCTTCGCACCTTATGCGATAGTCTTTGTGACGGTTTTACAGTAACTCCCGCCACATTTTGGTCGAACTATGTACGCCCTGTTGACTCCGGGGGGATTCGAATGTTGATTAACAATCGAGCCCCGGTTGAAAACTGAGAAGGCGATTGTGTCGCAAACATCGCGACACCAACAGGAGGACGGGGACCGTGGCGAAGAAAAAGCGGGCGGCAAAGCTGGGCCCGACAAAAGTGAACGCCGACACTGAACGGGAATTTGGTACGCGTCTGCGACTGGCGCGGCTCGCGAAGGACATGAGCCAGGAACAACTGGCTACTCAGTTCGGCCTCTCCTTCCAGCAGATACAGAAGTACGAGAAGGGCACCAACCGCATGTCCGGCTCCCGGCTGATCCAGTTCAGCAAGGCGCTCGACACTACGCCGCACCAGCTGCTGGGCTGGGACAAGACCGAGAGCGCGGCGATCATCGACGCCGAGGTGTACCGGATGGCGCAGGTGTTCATGCAAATTCCGGCGCTGCTGCGCCCGCTCGTGCTGCGGCTGCTCAACGGCATCGTGGAGCTGGTCGCGTGAGCAACGTGGTCCGCAGGGAGCAGCCGCTCGTCCTGGTCTGTGCGCGGGTCATGCGTGGCAGACTGCTGCTGCCCGACAACAGGGTCGGTTATTGCGCCTCCTGCGGCATGGGCGTGCAGTACCGGCCGCCCCCGCCGACGCCGCACGAGCTGCGCTGCGTGGACTGCACGATCAAGCTGGCGAAGCCAGACGATCAGCTGGTGACCACGGCGCAGATGCTGCACGATTGGCATGCCTACGTGAGGCGGGGCCGCCACTGATGAGCACCGCGCGCCGCAGGATCAATACCGCACAACTCGGCTTCGACACCGAGGCTTATCTTCGGCGCTTGCGGCTACTGCGCCACATCGTCAGCGGCGAGAACCAGAAAGAGTTTGGCCGCCGACTCGGCATCAGCGCCACGCGCTGGAACAATCTGGAGCAAGGCTACCCAATGAGCCGCGGCATGGCGCTGCTGCTGATACAGCGCCTGCCCCGCATGAGCGTCGAGTGGCTCTCGCTGGGCAAGACCGGCAACCTGTCACACCACCATGCGACACAGGTGATGCGGTTCGAGAGCATCGAAGCATCGAGCCGCCGCGAAATGCTGCAGCACCTTCCTGATTAGCAATCAAGGACAACAACCATGGCCCATCAGAACGAACTCACCGAGATCGCGCTCAGCGAACTGAAGGCGCACGGCATTCGAGGTCACATCCGCGACACCAACGGCGGACACATCGAAATTTCCTGGCAGGTCGTCCCCGAGAAGGAGGTGCGCAGGATCATCGTTGCGAAAAGCGCCAGCGATTGGCGGTCACGCATGAATACTCGGGCTGACGTTCGTCGCTTCCTGCGCGCCGACAACGTCAGCCTGAAAATGTCCACCCAACCGAAGAAGCAGACGCAGCTGCAGGCCGAGAAGGCGATGTCGCTGCCGCAGCCCGACGTGCTGCCGATACCCGACCAAATTGCAGCGATGCGCGGCGAAATGTCCGACCTCAGCGAGCTGGTGATGCGGCTCTATAAAATCGTCGCGGGTGTGCGCGACAACATCGCCTCCTACGTGCCCAAGCCGGTCGAAGCCGCGCCGAAGCCGACCTCGTCGCGCAGCGTCAAGCTGGTCGAGTATCTCGCGCACGACAGATGGGTGACCATCGACACGCTGCCGCGCGACACCGGGCTCACGGCCGAGCAGATCAAGTTGAAGCTGCAATATCTGAAGAACCACGACGAGGTCGAGATTTTCCGAGGACAGGCCAAGCTGAAGCCGCCGAAGCCCCGCGAGGCGGCGCCGAAGAAGCTGCACTGGAAGACCGCGCAGAAGATGGCGAGGGAAGCCGCCGCAGCCAAGGAAGCGACGACACCAGCAAGGAAGGATGCAAAGCATGGGAAGACCGCCAAGGGAGCACTTCGTGCGGCTTAGTTCATAAACCCGCGCTGCACTTCGTATGAGGTCCACTCTGCCTCTGATAGCGGCGCGTTGGCGCACTTCGCCCTAGGTCCGAGATGGGCCACAAGCGGCCATTCAAGCGTTGCATTCCGCGACACCAGCGCATCGTGCCGGCGGCGGGTAGCTAGTTCCAACCATCCTTGAGGATCAAATTGACCGGCGCAACGGCCTCGTGGATTAATAAGTCGAGGTGGTGGAAGCCCCAGGCAAATTTTGGCTTGGGTGACATCTGCTTCCCGTGTGGATAGAGGCTAGCCATATAGGCCAAGTCATCGAGCTTAGGCCCCAAGTCGCGGATGATCTTAGCGCAATCTTGGGCGTAGCGGACGACGGTAAAGGTATGCCCCGAGTTAGCCCGTCCTATTCGTGAGAGTGCGGCTTTTGGGCCCGATTGATGCGGCCGCACATCTTGTCTGACGAGGCGCACAGGATTGCCTTCGGCTTTTCACCGCCTGACGACCGGTACTTTGCAACGCGCTTGAGGGATGGGTTGGGCGAACGGGGGGCGGACGCCCCGCCGGTCAAGGACCGAGCGGCAGCAGCGCGCCGGGCAAGCCGCAGATCAGGTCGGCTTCGGGACATGCCGCGGCAAACGCAAGGCGAATGCGGCTC